>DHXN01000008.1:16575-66285 GCA_002413705.1 Candidatus Nomurabacteria bacterium UBA5155 | reverse complement strand
TGAATTATGGACAGTGACCGCGCGACCGAAAGATGGTCTGAGTGTTATTGAGCATTTGATTGAAAATCATATTCCAGGCTGCATCAATGGCATTCATTGCGTGTGGGAACATCTCGGTGATGGAAAATATAATGAAATTTCTAAAAGAGAATTTATTAAAAACTTTCCTGGAAATAAAGTTGGATTTATAGATGATAGCGCCAGTGAGATACTCAAGGTGCAAGATGTTCTTACTTCCTATTTATTCGATCCGCTCGGTGTAAATGATCACATTGAAGAAATTTATTATCGATTGAGAAGTTGGAATGAAATTGGACATTATTTTCTTTAGTAAAACCTTGCTAGCCCACACTGTCGCAGCGGACCTTCTTATTTGCACGAACAGTTTGCTAGTACTAACCCTCGTTATTCGTAATGAGGGTTTTATTTTTTGGAGCCGTTGATCGGGATCGAACCGATTACCTTGTCCTTACCATGGACATGCTCTACCAAATGAGCTACAACGGCGAGCGAGGAGCAAAAAAGAGCTTGCTCATTTTTTGTCCGAGCGAAGCCGTTGCAAGCTTTGCTTACAACCACTAACGCCTGTTGTAAAAGATACCATAAAGACAGATTAATTCAACAAAAAGGCCACACCTGACGGTGTGGCCTTTTTTCTATTTCAATTATCGAACAAAAGTCAGTGCTACACCTTTCTTGTCCCCGCGACCAGTACGGCCGATACGGTGCACATAAGTATCGTAGGTTGAAGGAGTATCGTAGTTGATCACGTGAGTGATATCAGGAATATCAATACCGCGAGCAGCAACGTCGGTTGCCACCACAACTTGGATTTGTCCTTTGGTCAGAGACTCAACAGCACGAGATCGTTCGCGAGAACGCATGTCGCCGTGCAATGCAGATACTGCGAAGCCACGGCCACGAAGTTCTTTTGCAAGTTCGTCAGTGTGATGCTTTGTTTCGCGGAAGATCAATACTTTCTTGAATTCTTCTTTGTTAAGAAGTTCATGAAGCTTTTCAATCTTTTCTGAAACATGTCCAACACGAATCACGTCTTGGTCCACGTTTGCAGCAGTATCACGAGTTTTGATCGCAACTGTTACAGGGTCAGTAAGAAACTGAGAACAAAGTGCTTTGATATCTGGAGAAAATGTCGCGGAGAAGAACAATGTCTGTCGTTCTTTTGGCATACCGCCAAGAATCATTTTCATGTCGTCGATGAATCCCATGTCCAACATACGGTCTGCTTCGTCGAGCACGATAGTGTTGTATTTTGGCATGTTGATCTTGCCGCGAGCGATAAGATCTTTGACACGTCCAGGAGTACCGATCACGGCATGCACACCCATTTCAAGCGAGCGAATCTGACGCATGATTGGCAGTCCTCCCACCACGCAGACACTCCACAATTTCATGTTTGCAGTCAACGCACGAAATTCTGTTTCAATTTGCTGTGCAAGTTCTCGAGTAGGAGTAAGGATCATGACATTTTGATTGCGATCGCTTACCAACTTGTTGATGATAGGAATAAGAAAGGCTACTGTTTTACCAGTGCCAGTATTAGCGATACCAATAACATCGCGACCTTCGAGTGCTACCGGAATAGCCTGGTCTTGAATTGGTGAAGGCTGTACGAATCCTTTGGCATCAAGATTGGCTTGAAGGGCAGGATGTACATTAAAATCAGCAAATGTATGCTTGGCAACATGTGCCACTTCTTCTACTGCTGTAGCACGATTGATAAATCGTGAAGTGTCGATATTGTCACCTTTGAATGAGCGTCCTTTTGGACGGCCGCCACCGGAAAATCCACCACGTGAACCACCTGAGAAGCCACCGCGAGAACCACCACCGAATGATGACCCGGAACTGCGAGCTCCACTGAAGCTGCCGCGTGAAGCGTAATTTGTACGAGGTGCAGAAGATGCCCCACCAGCTGATGCTGTACGTGGGCCACGACTACTGGAACTCTCTGAACGAGAGCCGCCTCCGTTAAAACTCCGGCGAGCCGAAGAGTTGTTGCCGCGAACGGCGTTTGATGTATTCATATTATATTATTTTCTATTACTGTGTCATTCAGACTCAGATAGTCAATAACACAATACGTATAGTAATGTCAGAATGATAACACTATTGCTTTTTATTGTCAAGCACTAAGTACCTTCTTCTTTTCTTCGTACTCTTCCTTGTTGATCTCTCCTTTTGCGAAACGCTCCTTCAACAGATCAAGCGCGCGGTTGCTATGTATTGGATGATTGCAGTTCTGACCATCGCACCACATATGGTGATGACGATGATATCGAGCCTTGCGCAATAGCCAAATAATAAACCACACTACCAAAATCCATCCGAGGAGATGAAATACCATAACTATAGGGTCAAAATAATACATATATTTTCATTCAATCTTAACTACTAACTTCAAAAGTATAGCATACTGAAAAAGCTTAATATCTATGGTCTCACAGGCATTAGCCTAGGAATGTTTATTCCAACCCTGTTATTCCTGCTTTGTATAAAAAATAAAGCTCCCAAACATTGGGAGCTTTATACATAATAATTTACAGCGGCCAAAACCCTGATTTTTTTAACTTGTAGATTTTTACTTCAGTTATTATAGAGTCGAACAATAGGCCAATCTTTTTAAAAAACATCCAGAACCAATTATATTTTTTCATAACGTTATTTTTTTATTATTCTATGTTTTTCATGGATAAAGTCAATAGAAAAAGCCCGAGTAATTTCACTCGGGCTTTCATTATGAGAAAAATCTACCGAATACCAAGAGTAAAGGTACCTGCTTTTGCATTTTCATGCTGAAAGGTTGCCGTAAAATCAACATGTATTACAGTTGACTGTATAAGTCCTTTTTCCGTAACCTTTCTTTCCAACTCACATGATTCCCATTCCCTTAATTCAGTGCCAAGTCTCCACACTATTTCATTGTTCCACTCATTCATTCGGAGAATGTACATACACGGAAGTGTATTGTGGAAATGTACGGATAATCCGTATTGGCTCATATATTTTTTATTGCCAAAATGTTGTATATCACCCTCTGACACGAGAATGAGTTTTTCTTTACTGTTTTTAGGGCTTAGAATAAAAACAGGTCGCAAGCTAAGATGATTAGCTATAAAAAACATCTTAAATGTTGACGGGGACAATAAGCAGTCTCCCGTGATAAATAAATCATCTCCTTTGAGGTTTTTCAGGAAAGTGATAATGGGGCGGGTATACGTTTCAGTCTCTTGCATAATTTTCAATTTTTCTTCACTCTACATTTTCCCTATATAAAGTCAAATTTCAAGTATACGAAAAAGAACCCTATTTCTATGGTTCTTTTTCTTTGCGCGACCGAGCGGACTTGAACCGCCGACCTCCCGCGTGACAGGCGGGCGCTACTAACCAGCTGAGCTACGGTCGCATTGCTATAAATTGTTCGAAAACGTCTTTCTTTCGCTTTAGATACAAGCTCTCTGACGTGCTGTTATTATACATAATTTCGAATAATTTCAAAGAGTCCTGCACACTCAGTGAAAGCCGAAAATACCCTTCTTTTAAGGAATATAGTGAACCACCCTTTAAACCTTTCAAAATGAGTCTTTGTTTCAAAGACTGTAAGAATGATTCAGAACAGGAAGTAAACATGACAAGTATCGTATCAACACTTCTTTCTCGACGCGCATTATTCTTACCAACCCAGACATTGCCATCACCATCAAAATATCCTCTGATAAAATCTCCAACATACTCTTCCGGGACACCGGGCAGTGTCATATTGTTTGTTTTCTTTTCAGAAAACCCCAACCCCCGAAGTGCATCACATATTTCAATGCTGCCGATCTGAAGACGATATAATGTGCTTTCATTTTCCTTACCTTTTTTACAACCAATAGCGTGTTCAGATCCAATCACCTTTTTAATTTCTTCCAACAAATTTTTATCAATAATTTGAATACCCCAATATTGTCCACCTCTTTTATTAACTGTAATATAACCATCGGCAGCAAAAAATCCTAGCACGTATGCCATTTCAGAAGTCCATATGTTAAAAAATTTTTTATTTACATTTTTATAAACTGGCATTTACTCAGTAAAATTAGTAATAAATATTGTGAAGTGTGCCGATGACAAGATTTGCACTTGTGACCTTCTCTTTATGAGTGAGATGCTCTAACTACCTGAGCTACACCGGCATAAGTGCCACAAGACTATAGCATAATGAGCCTATTTGTAAATTGTTGCGGGGAGCTGAATCGAACAGCTGCCTTAAGGTTATGAGCCTTACGAGATACCACTTCTCTACCCCGCGATATAGTTAGGGTTGGATTATACAATCCTTATCAGATTAATGCAAATGGCGTTTTCCGAAATTAAATCGCGCCGAGATCAGTAAAAATAATTTCATAGTACGACAGCAGTCGCCGCGCTTCGGGCATGGTCAGCACAAATGCCGCACCGTCATGCGCGATGCGATTGCGAATCTTGTGCACTTCCCACGCAATCTGCACGGATGGCAATCTATCGGGGGTGATCTGCTTCAGTTTGTCACTGGTCGTATCCCCGTGAAAGCCTTTATCATCGAGCAGACGATCCATGTAAATATCCGCCTCAATGACTGACAGCTTCCAGTCGCTTGGATTTTCTCCCAACAGTCGTGCCCGGATGCTTTTCCATGTTTGATTTTCAATTGGCACCACCATCGCCGCGTCGCCGCTTTGCGCAATGGTCGGCATAGTATGTTGCAACACAATCAAATTTTTTTTCTTGTCTCCTTGGCGGATTTCATAAAAACGCACGAACAGAAAAAGAACCAATGTGATGAGCGCAATCGCAAACAGTGTCAGTATCGCATTAAAAATTATTATGATAGTCACACTAGTATTATCGTATATCTTCGACTATTTTACCAAGGCTAAACAGCGTGTCTTCGGCAAAACGTGCACCAATGAATTGCACGCCAAATGGTAGTCCGCTGGTACTTTTTCCTGAAGGAATAGAAATTGCCGGATGCTGTGTAATGTTTGCAGGTACCGTGAACAAATCAGACAGATACATACTGACCGGATCATGCACTTTTTCGCCAATGCCGAATGCCGGTGTTGGTGTCGTTGGTGTTAGAATTGCATCATATTGCTCCAAGGCAGTTTCAAATTCTTTGCGAATAATGCTTCGTAGTGCAACCGCTTTGTTATAGTATGCGTCATAGTATCCGTGTGACAGCACATATGTGCCGAGTAAAATACGTCGTCGTGTTTCAATGCCAAACAGTGCGCCGCGCGTATCTCCATACACATCGTGTATGGAGATACTTTTCGCTCTGTCGCCATAGCGAATACCGTCGAGGCGCGCCAAGTTTGAAGACACTTCGGCCGGCATCAAGATATAGTACGCAGCCAGTGAATCAGCAAAATGCGGCAAATCAATTTCGTCGACAGTAAATCCTTGTGTTTTCAATTTCTCCACCATGTCCTCGAAATTCTTTTTGATTTCTGGATCAACACCGCCGGCCGCAAACATATTTTTTGGCATAGCGATTTTTTTCTTCAATGGTATTGTTACATTTTGTGCAACAGATGTGCCGTCATATTTGTCTGCGCCTTTGAATGTATTGTAAAAAATTTCAGCATCGGCGACGGAATGAGTCATTGGGCCGATCACGTCCAATGATGAACCCAATGCCATCAAACCATGACGAGACACAGAGCCGTACGTTGGCAGCAGTCCGACAATGCCGCAAAATGCCGCCGGCTGTCTGATAGAGCCGCCAGTATCTGAACCAAATGCCGCCACACACAACCCTGCCGCCACCGCCGCTGCTGAGCCACCCGATGAACCGCCGGGAACTTTCGAAGTATCATGAGGATTTTTGGTTACGCCATAGGCCGAATTTTCTGTTGAAGATCCCATAGCAAATTCGTCCATGTTGGTACGCCCGATCAGCACTGCTCCGGCAGCTTTCAATTTTTCGACCACTGTCGCATCGTAGCTGGCCGTGTAGTGCTCCAACATTTTTGAGCTGCCACTGACAATATGTCCGGCAAATAAAATATTATCTTTCAATGCAATCGGCATGCCGGTCAGTATTGTCGCGGTGCCTTCTTTAAACATCATTTGTGCAGTCGCAACTTGCGCCGCAATATCAACGTCTGAAAAAATTTCTCTGAACGCATTCAGGTCACTGGCTTTCGCGCGTGCCACATACTCATCAACAAGAGTCGTCACGGCCATTTCTCCCGCTGTCAGTTTCTTATGCAATTGTTCTATTGTTGGATATTCCATATAAAAAATTATTTGATGTTACTCAATCACTTTTGGTACTTTCACAAAATGATCTTGGTGCAACGGTGCGGCTTCGATCAGATCATATGCCGGAGTGATCGGGTGTACTATATCCTCGCGAAAAACATTGGTGTGTCCATCGGCAGTCGCAACCTGATCGCCCAGTTGCACGGACTGAATAGTGTCCACAAAACCCAAAATATTGGTAACATCCTTACCGATCGTTTCAAGCTCGGCTTCCGGCACAGTCAGTCGTGCCAATAATGCCAGTCTTTTTATCTCATCACTACTCAGATTCGTACTCATATCAAACACTATACCAGACCATCCGTCATCTTCAAAAAGTCCTCTTCGGACAGTATTTTCACACCAAGCTTCTGTGCATCGATATATTTGCTACCCGGTTTTTCACCCGCCACCACCATACTGGTACTGGCTGAGACGCTACCAGTCACCCTTCCCCCAGCCGACTGAATGATTTCTTTAGCTTTCTCACGACTGAGTGTGGTTAGTGTACCGGTCAGTACGACAGTCATGTCGGAAAAGATGCCATCCTTTTGCGGAGCAATTGATTGCGGCATCACGCCATTGGCAAACAGTTTTTTTATCAGATTGATCGATGACTCTTTGCAGCGATACTGACTGATACTTTCCACGACCGCCGGGCCAATATTGGGAATACTATCAAAATCTTCGACGTTGCTATTCCAAAAGTTTTCGAAACTGCCGAAATGCAGTGCAATATCTCGCGCTGTTTCGACACCAACATTACTGATGCCGAGCGATGCAATGAAGCGATCAAGTGGCGGATGTTTTTTCTCCGCGATAGCGGCAATAATATTTTGCGCGCTCTTCTCACCAAATCGTTCAAGCCCGCTAAGATCGGCTTCAGTCAGTGCAAACAAGTCTGCTGCATCAGCGACCAGTCCTTCTTCTTGCAAACGATCAATAATTTTTGGACCGACTTCATAAATGTCGAGCATGTGCACAAAGTGAATCATGCCACGAGTATGCTTGGCCGGACAGTCATCGTTGGTGCAAAAAAATGCCACCGTGTCCTCAGTCTTGTTTGCTACCTCGCGTTGCGCAACCGAAAAACCGCAGACCGGACACTTCTTTGGCATACTAAATTTCTTTTCTTTGCCATTGCGAAGTTCTTTCAATACTTGCACCACTTCCGGTATCACATCCCCCGCTTTTTGAATGATGACTGTGTCGCCGATGCGAATATCCAAACGCGCGATCTGATCCATGTTATGCAATGTCGCTTTTGAAACTGTTGACCCCGCGACTACCACTGGTGCAAAGTGCGCCAACGGTGTCAGTACTCCGGTGCGTCCGACATTGACGGTGATATCTGACATGACGGTGGTCACGCGTTCTGCCGGATATTTATATGCCACCATGTAGCGCGGCGCTTTACCGACAACACCAAGCGTGTCTTGCAGTGACAGTTCGTCCACACTAATGACAATGCCGTCTATGTTAAATGCCAGTCCATCGCGTTTATTGGCGATATCGTCAATAAATGCCAGTAGTTCGTCCACCTGTGAAGCGGTGACTTCTTCAGCCACCACCGGCATACCCAGCGCGCGAAGCAGTGCATGTTTTTGTGAGTGTGTTTTTACATTTTCAAGACTGCTATATTGATCAACGATATCGTATGCAAAAAAGTCCAACTGCCGTTCTTTCACCAAACTGGGATTAAGTTGTCGAATGGAACCGGCGGCGGCATTGCGTGTATTGGCGAAGGGTTGCTTATTGTTTTCCGCTTGTTGCTTGTTGAGCTTTATCAATACATTTTTTCGCATGATGATCTCTCCACGAACCTCGATCGACGTTGGAAATGGTGCGGTCAGTTGCAACGGTATCGTCCGCACCATTTTTGCATTCTCTGTGATGTCTTCTCCCACCAGTCCGTCACCGCGCGTGGCTGCTTGCACCAGTGCGCCATTTTCATATCGCAGTGTCACTGCTAAACCATCAAGCTTCACTTCCGCAAAATAGTGGTGCGGAGCACCCCGCAATAATTTTTCCATGCGCGCGCTCCATTGTTGCAGCTCCTCGAAATTAAACGCATCATTTAGTGATAACATGCGCGATGTATGTGTCACTTTGGTAAAGACACTGAGCGGCGCACCGGCCACACGATCAAACTCTTGCGACACGGCAAACTGCGGGAAATCTTTTTCAATTGTTTTAGCTTCGCGAATCAACGACTCATAGACATCATCAGTCACGGTCGGATCATTCTCCACATGATAGCGAAAACGCAAATCAGCAATGTGCTTTTTCAACTTTTGCAAACGCTTTTGAGCTTCCTCCATGTTAATACGTTATGTTAAGCGCGCGTTCAACTTGTCGCGGTGTGGCACTGCAAGTACTTAGGCCTCGAGAACTGACACTGTTTTTAATCGGGTCAGTCTTGTCAAAAACTACAGAAAAACAAGGTTGATTAGTATTTGATGATTGTTCATTGTATACAAAATAGTCGTTGTAGCTTGCGCCGGGAACAAAGCTCAGTGTATTGTCGCCGCAATAAATTGTGGGATCATTTTGAGCGGCTTGAGTGGCAGTAGTGCCGCGAGGAAATGTTCCGTTAGGATTTCCGGCTGTCACATCAAAATACATGCCGCACTCCACGCCTGCGTCTGCTTGATACAGTGCCAGCTGTGAATCTCTGGCCAGACTTGAAAGAATAGTTTGTTTGTATGTCACATCAGAAATACCCAGACCGATGGCCAGAATAATACTGATCACCAGCACGGTGAAAAGCATGGCGAAGCCTCTGTTATTTTCTGTGTTGAATTGTGAAAAAAATTTCTTCATATTAAAAATGCCAATTGGTCAGTAGCGTGGACTGCGAAGTGGACTTTGCGGCATTGCCATTGAACCACCGAACCGTTGAATTAACTACCAGCTGATCTGATCCGACAAGATGCATGGTGACAGTTCGCACGTAGGTAGTAGTTTGCGGGGCAGCTCCGGAAGTCATCGTGGCAGGATACGTCCCATCTGTTGCATAGCCATAAAATCCACTGGTTGGATAAAATGAAGTAGCCTCACAAGTGCTGCCACATGCGCGGAAATAGCTGCCGCCGATATTGAAAGGATCAACGATACAGCCGGTGCTGCTAGTACAACCATTGCTGCTGAATTGTCCAACCCATGTCGGCCAGTCTGTTCCGTCTTGCACTGCAGTGTCGCGACTGTTGCGAATATACTCGATTGACTCTTGCACCAAACTGTCAGCGCTGATTTGATTGCGAGCATAGCGCACAGAGAAATACCCATTGGCAGCCAGCGTCAGCAATCCTCCGACTGTCAGTGTCAAGATGAAAATCGCGATCAGTGTTTCGATGAGAGTAAAACCTTTTTTGTATGTGTGATATTTCATATTATTCTGCTGCTCGTTGCGATACTAATTCCTGAATGGCAAATGGCGCAATATTGTTAATACCGGCCGTGGCGACGCCCTGCATCAATATCATAACACTTGGCTGCTTGCCGTCGGTAGCGTCTGCGCCATCAACATAGAAACTCATTTTTTGCACATTGACTTCCGGATTAGTGATAGAAACACAATTGTTATCATTAACACTGTTGTTTACAACAGTACATTTCTGAATTTCATAATTGCCGGTGAGACTGTCCGTTCTCCATCGATATTCGATGATCGCACTATCAATAGTACTATACAAAGAAATTTCATTTCCAGGGCCGTTAGAGTTTCCCAGTGCGCAGTTAGCCGTGCCTGATTGATTATCAACACCGCCGCAAATGATCAGGTCTCCGGTACGAATAGTACGACTCATCGATTCGGTGGCGAAACTGAGATTGTCCAGCACGGTGCGCATCGCGCCAACTTTCACTGATGCTTGGTTGACGGTATAGAGCGAACCGACAGCGGCCGTCACAATGACGGTGAACAGTGCTAGTGAAACAAGTAATTCAACAAGCGTGAACCCTGCATTGAGTGATATTTGAGATGAATGGTGAAAAGTTTTTTTATGCATGTTAGTTAACACTTATTTGACCGGTGTTCCAGATAGTAATCAGTCGTTGCAATCCTTTTGGAGATTGAACGGTAATTTTAAGATATGATGCTTTGCGAATCGTACAATCAATACCGCTGACACAAATCACCGCGTCAGGATTTGGTCGATGAAAGACCACATTCACTGTACCACCTGATCCACCAGCGCTGACAGGTGTTAGACAAGTATTTGCAGTAGGCAGATCTGTACACAATGATACTACTTTATTTCCTCCGGAGACAGTGAAGTTCTCGACGCATTCTTGCCCTGTGGTTGGATTGCCGCACGTGCCGTTGTTGTCATAGCTATTGTTTGTGACTGTGGTGCCGTTTGCTGAGACATCGGCAAACAGTGCAAAGCTCTGAGTGCTGGGATCAAATGTTTGTTGAACACTTTCATCTACCGAAAAACTGATGCCGTATGCCGGAAACGTGCTACTCGAAATTCCGGTGGCGCCATTGATAATGCGTTCACTGGTGGCATAACTTTGCGCGTCTCGAACAGTCAGTCCAATTTCTTCAGCCAGATTTCGTATGCCGACACTGGTACTGAAATCAGAATAGCGGAAGAGCAGCACTGTCGCCACCACAGCAAATATCGCTACCACGACGAGCATTTCAATGATAGTGAATCCTCGTTGTGTTTTAGTGGCTATCATATGTTGAAAAGAGTAAAAATGGTTACTCCGAAGACACCGACAATAAATGTTCCCAGTATCAGAAATGGTGCAAAAGGAATTTCTGAACGCATGTTGTACTTGCGTGACAGTGCCAACAAAATAATACCGACCAGTCCGCCGATCCAAAATGAAAACAGCACCGCGCTGTATCCACCGACCAGTCCGAGCAGCCAGCCCATGCCAAGTGCCAGCTTCACATCACCAAAGCCCATCAGTTTGCCTTTGGAAAATGCCCATAACAAGAAAAATGGTAATGCCACAAACACTCCGTAGAAGATTGCCGTACCAGCGGCAAAACCAGGTACGGTAAACAATCGCCAGATGATAGAAACAAGTGCCAGTAGAATAAAAAGATAGACGGCGACATCAGGAATGATTGTGTGACGTATATCGTAAACAAAAATAATGATCAGCAGTGCCGCAATCGTGGCTGAGAAAATAAATATCACTGCCGCAACTCCTGTCAGACCGTAGGTGTTGATAACCGCGCCGTACAATATAGTGAAAACGATCGCTGTAATAAGTTCTACCAATGGATACTGAAATGAAATGCGATTACTACATGTCTTGCACTTCCCTCGCAAACCAAGAAATGAAAACACCGGTATCAGTTCATACCAAGAAAGTGCCGTGCTGCATCGCGCGCATTTTGAGCGACCTTTGGCCACACTGCGTCCGGTATTCATACGCAAGATGACTACATTCAAAAAACTTCCGATAATGAGCCCGAGAACAAAAATGAAGATCGGAAGAAATATCATATGTATATTGTACCATACGAGAAACCTTGACCATGAATTTTCACCATGATACGATATCCACAGCTCGACGTCAGAAAATATATCGGCTTCGCTGCGGACACTTATCAAACGGTGTACTAATGAGCGAAATGTTACTTGGGTAATTGCCGTCGCTCCGAGCTTTACAAAAATACCACCGAAAGGTGGTATTTTTATTTTCCCTTCTTTTTAAAGTGAATTGAGATTATTTCAAGATTATCATTATTTATTTCTAAAATAATTCTTATTTGTGGCCTATCAACAATAGAATAATCTTTGGTATAAAAATACTTTGACAGACGTATTTCATAATCATCAAAATTAGTAATGGTTTCTCGAATTGAATCTATAGCAAAATAAAAACTCTTCAATGTTTCCTCAGGACTGTGATATTTATCCAACTCTATTTTTCGACTCTCGACAAAATGTTTTAGGGCTCGACGAGAAATATATACTCGCATCATTTTATGCGGGTGAAAAACATGAATTGAACCTCGAATATCAAATACTCGCAAAAGCTCGCTGTGTTTATCGATCAATTGTCCATATGGCAAGTCATAGTAAATCTTTACCAATCGTTTTATGGTGGATATTCTTCGAAAAATACTCTCAGTCATGACAGAAAATGTATCATTCAGAGTATCAATTTAAACCGAAGAAATAATAAAAAATCCTTCAAGTAAATGAAGGATTTTTTATTATTTGCAATTAGCTAGAGATAGTCTCTATTAACTACAAACGGTTGCAGCTGCTCCAAGCGCAGTTGTTGTTTGTTTTGATGCACCGGTACTATCCACACAGAAGTACCATGGTCCACCAGTAGTAACTGATTTAAGTGGCGCTTCAGCTGCCCATGCTCCTGCAGAGTCGTGACATGCAGTTGCAGATATGCTTCCAGCAACACCATTAGCTGCAACGGTGGTTCCTGTCTTTCCAGCAGCATCTTGTATCATACCCTGAATACCGCTAGCGGTTACAGCCGTAGTACAAACATTTAGATAAGTATTAGCACTGACACCACCACTGTCATAGAACAATTCTGCCTGTGCACGAGAGTTATCGAGGTCTGCTTTGGTTGCAGCATCAACACCCTTAGCACGTGCCGAGTCGAGTGATGCGAGGATTACAGAGGCAAGAATACCGATGATTGCGATAACCACCAAGAGTTCAATCAATGTAAAACCTTTTTTAAGATTCTTCTTCATAATTTATATTAAATATATTTTCTCGAACAGTTCGTTAATAATCGATTATTACAAATAGCTGTAATGCACATAGTATACCACCTAACTAATACCTCCAGCAATGTTATAAATCGGCACAAGAATGGAAACAAGCAAAATACCGACCGCCAAGCCCAAGAACACGATCATGAACGGTTCGATCAGTCCGACCAATGTGTCAATAGACTGATCGACTTCACGGTTGTAGAAGCGCGCCAACATTTTCAAAATAGACCCAACAGAACCGGTTTCTTCACCGACACGAATGATTGACGACATCAGTTTTGGCACTTCTGGATGCTCCGATAAGGCTTGTGAAAATGACTTACCAGCTTTCACATCCTCCATGGCACTGACCATGATCGCTTGGTAGCGCTTATTGCCCACCACCTGCGCAGTGATTTCAATGGCGCGCACAATCGGAATACCGGACGACAGCATCGTATCCATGTTATCGGCGATACGAGACAGGTACAGTTTGTTATAAAGATTACCAAAGACCGGCGCTGCAAACTTTATATCATCAAGCACCTGTTTACCCTTGGGAGTGCGAGCATAATAAATAAGTCCGGCCACGCCCAACACCAAGAAGATGAGCATGAAAATACCGTAGTTCACAAAGAAGTTACTGATGCCGAAAACGACTTGTGTATAGACCGGGATTGCCTGTCCTGATTCAGTAATAATACTGGACAGTTTTGGCACAATCAAAGTGAACATCAAAATCATCACCACAAAAAACACGCCGACCACGAATGCCGGGTAGACCAATGCGTTTTTTGTTTTAGTGGTCAGCGCGTACTGACGATCGAGATAGTCGGCCAAGAATGAAAACACTTGTGTGAGCTTTCCGGACTCTTCGCCGGCTTTCACCATGTTTACATAGAAGTCTGAAAAGATATCACCTTGCTTCGCCATGGCCGCAGCAATGGATGAGCCGGCTTGCAAGTCGGCAACGATGGTTTCCAGTTTGCGGCCGAGCAATTTATTTTCAGTATTTTCTGACAACAAACTAAACGCTTTGAGCGCGGACACTTGCGCTTCAAAGAGTGTCGACATTTGTCGAGACAAAATCACAATGTCTTTTAGCGGCACGTGTTCGAAGAGTGTCAGTTCAAACCATTTCTTCGCATCGGCTTCACTTTTGATCGAGGTCACGATCAGTCCGCGACGTTGCAGGCCACCAACAGCAAGTTCTTGATTGACGGCTTCAATCATTCCCTCGCGCTTCTCTCCTTTATCAGTGATGGCTGTGTAGACGTAGTTCATATGTTATAGCAGGCGCTCCAGACTTTTTGGATTGATCGCATACGCATATGCATTTTCGATAGTAATTTCTCCGCGACGAACAAGATCAACCAGTGAGCGGTTCATGTCGATCATGCCAAGCTCTGAGCCGGTTTCAATGACCATGTCAATTTCATGAGTGCGTTTTTCACGAATCAAGTTTGATACTGCATTGTTATTGATCAATAATTCATATGCAGGTACACGTCCTCCGGCCACGCGCGGAATCAAACGTTGTGAGAAAATACCGATCAATGAACTGGCCAGCTGCACACGAATCTGATCTTGCTGTCCTGACGGAAATGAGTCGATGATACGATCAACCGTTTGTGAGGCATTGTTGGTGTGAAGAGTCGAAAGCACAAGGTGTCCTGTTTCAGCGGCAGTCACCGCCGTACCGATAGTTTCGGCATTACGCATTTCACCGATCAAAATCACGTTCACATCCTGACGAAATGCTGAGTTCAATGCCACAGGAAAGTCCGCGGTATCAATGCCGACTTCGCGTTGGTCAATAATGGACTTGCCTTCCGGATACGTGTATTCCACCGGATCTTCAATCGTCATAATGTGCGCCGCGCGTTCTTCGTTGATCAGTCGTACCATCGCTGCCATGGTTGCGGACTTACCTTGTCCGACCGGACCCACCACCAAGAAAAATCCCTGTCGCTTGCGCGCAAAGTCTTTCAAAATAACCGGTAGTCCGAGTTCTTCGAATGTTTTCACTTCCGGAATCAAGCGTAACACAATACCGACTTTGCCTTGTTGCACAAATGCATTGCCGCGTAAACGAAGCTTTGATTGATATTCGTATGAAAAGTCGAGTTCTTCAACGTCGGTAAAGTGCTTGTAGTGATCCTCGGACAGAATCGCTTTGAGCATGCCGGACAAATCTTCCTGTGTCAGCGCCGCGTGATTTAATAAAAAGATCAGATCGCCATTCACACGCACTGCCGGCACACGCCCGGCAGAAATGTGCAGGTCTGATCCTTGTTGCGCAATCAAAATTTCGAGTAATGCTTCGAACGATTTTTTATAGTCCATGATGCATGTAGTATAGCGTGTTTCAACTCACTACGTCTATACTCTTAATTAAAAAGACCCAAAGTATCAAAGATACTAAGGGCCTAAGGGCCTAAGGGTTTTAATTGTTAGAACAAAATGAAAAAGTTTCAGTTGCTAAAGAGGGTACCACCGCCAGCGCTCCACTCGAAGTCGACATTCACCTCGTCGACGCTGACGCCCAACTCGCCATCGGAATAGCGACCCACGTCGAGCCTGCAGCGGTTACTATTTCTGGTGTTTTTCAAATAAATGATCACACCGAAACCTGGTTTTTCGATTTCACCTGCTTTTACCAATTCATTCGCCAAAAGCAATGCTTGCACGATGTCGTATTCTTCATATATGCCAAGGCTGTTACCTTCGTCAATAATGGCGCGATGGGTCATGGCATTTTTGAAACGCTGTACCCTGCCAGATACTGCTTCGGTATCGGTGAATGTTACATCGCCGAACCAGCCGTTAATATCGCCATCAACATAATCGAATAATCCGCCTTCGGACTTAAGCGCAACCAGTTTGTCGTTTTTAACGGTATAGGTTTTGCCGCTCGGGGTGGTACTGATAACTTTGTCGTTTGCATCAAATTTTTCTGAAACAATTTGCGCTTGGTTATTTTCTTTTAGATAATCAACAATAAACTTTTCGAATGCTTTTTTGTTGAGCATTTTTTTAGTGATTTGTTGAGGATCGACACCGCATTTTTTCATTGCGTTTTCGATTTGGTTTACCATCTCGGTGGACTGTCCACGAGTGATGGGGCTGCCTACAATTCTTGTCATTTGCTTACAGTATTTGTATTTTTGGTTGTGGAGAACAATATCGTTTTTCCGTTTTTATAATAGCACTTTTTATTGATTCTGTCAACGATCGTGCGGCTACAGTCCAAAGACTTCTTGCATCGGGACTTCACCATGCAGTGCTTTCATCAGTGCATCCTCGCGCATGGTCAGCATGCCTTTGGCGCGAGTGATCTTGTACAACTCTGGCTCTGTTGGATCTTTCAAAATAATTTGCTGGACATCTTTATCAACGGCAAACATTTCAAAAGCGGCAATACGGCCGCGAGTGCCTGATGGCGCTTCGGATGAAGGACGAATTTCGTACATAGTATCCGGCACGTGCAAGTTTGTGATTTCTTCAGGAGTCAGATCGGCAAATTCTTTTTTAATAAAATCTTTTGTTATTTCATCCATTGGCACTTGATGACGAGCGCTGGGGTGGACACGACGCACCAAACGCTGCGCGATGGCCATGACCAATGTTGGCGCGATCAAATAAGGATCAATTCCCATGTCGACCAGACGCGGGATGATACCGATGGCGCTGTTGGTGTGAATGGTTGAAAGCACCAAGTGTCCGGTCAGCGCGGCTTGAATCGCCAACTCTGCCGTTTCTTTATCGCGGATTTCTCCCACCATGATAATGTTCGGGTCCTGACGCAAAATAGAACGCAAACCGGAGGCAAACGTGTAGCCAATTTCCGGCATAACCTGAGACTGTGTCACGCCGGGGATTTGATATTCAACAGGATCTTCCAGCGATACGACATTACTGCCCTCTTTATCAACTGCACTAAGCATCGAATACAGTGTCGTACTCTTACCAGAACCAGTCGGACCAGAAATCAAAATCAAACCGTACGGTTTCGCCAATGCCGCTTGCACCATTTTGAAATGTTCCGGAGACAGATCGAGATCTTCCAATTTTTTGATACCATTTTCAGCATCCAAAATACGCATTACGACTTTTTCGCCGTAGTATGCAGGAAATGTTGAAACACGAAATTCAATTTTTCTGCCCTCAAGCATTGTGACGAAACTTCCATCTTGCGGTTTACGCTTTTCATCCAGACGGAGCTTGGCCAAAATTTTAATACGCGCAATGATAGCATCGAAGCTCAGCAGCGGCAGCACGAGTGTGGTGTGCAATGTGCCGTCAACACGATAGCGCACTTTCACTGATGCACCATTGTTTTCAATGTGAATATCGGATGCGCCTCCTTCCACGGCATGCTGAATGATGACGGCAACAATTTTGATGATCGGAGCGTCTTCAACGATTTTTTCTTGCTGATTTGGATCAACTGCTTTTTTCTTTGCAACATCGGGTTCATCACCGTCTTTTTTATTGGCCAGTTCAAGCTCTCTGTTGAGCTTGCTGACTTCACCGTCGACAGTCTCTTGTGTCACCTCGCTGTATTGTTGAATGACCGCGGCAAAATCGGTTGAAGAAATCAGAAAGACTTTGAATGGCACGCCGAGCTTCACCGACATGAACTGCAACGCATTCATCGACTCCATATTTTCTGGTTCGGTCACACCGATCGAAAGCACGCCTTCTGAAAATGACAACGGAACAAATTTATATTGCCGAGCAGCTTCTTCAGGAATGTATTTTAGCGTCTCTCCAGCAACACCGTTGGTGGCAATTTTTATGTATGGTAAATGATAGAACGAGCCTTTGGCTTGCGTAACAACATCTTCAGCCAAACCAAGAGCAGTAAGCGCGGCATTGATATCGCCGTGGTACTCGTGTTCCAATTCGGCCATCACGCGATTATATTGCAGATCGGTGATGATGTGTTGTGCGAGGAGAAAATCAAGAAACATTTTAGTGTTTCTGCGCAGCAGCGGCAGTGGTAAATGTCATAATAGCACCGGTCGCAGTAGTCGATCCTTGTACTGCTACTGCCTCAACGTAGTACAACGTTGCAGGTGTAAGTGCGGTGGCGGTAAACAATGCTGTGCCATTTTTTGTCACTGCTGTTGGTGTCGTGGCTGATCCAAATGTGTCGCTGGTGCCGTATTGAAATACTACTGTCACAGGGTCAGTAGTTGAGGCGGTGACAAGTGCTCCAAATTCACCGGAAGTACTGAGTACTTTATCTGGCGCAAGTGTTTGCACGGACAATGTGCCTGCTATTGTAGAACCACTATCGATACCAATAGGAGCAAATGGATTTTGACGACCGATGATTGCAGTGCCCAGAGATACTGGATAGTCGCGCAAAGCCTTGTAGGCAGGACTTGAAAAAATAGAAGTATCGAGATTGATGCCGTTGATACTTGAGAGCAGTGCAGTAAATGCACCTGTGCCGCCGGTATTCATCACAGGAGTCACTGCTCCACCGCCGCCAGGAAGAACCGCCGAAGCAGTTGAGTTTTTGAGCGCACTGGCTGAAGGAACCGGTGCACTGTTGCCAAAATATGAAAATGCTCCAACCAATGCTGCGATGACCAGAACGACGATTACGAAAATTTTAACTTTTTTACTCATTATATTATTGTTTCAACCAGTAAGTTGTTAATGTGACCTTGTACCCCAGTCCGGTCGCGGCGGTGGGAGCAGTGGTAGTACCAGTACTGGTCGCCTGAGCGGGAGTGAATTCAACATCAGTGATATCCACCAGTCGAAGATTTTGTTCCAAGTCTGACATGAATGACAAAAAGTTTGAATACTGACCTGTCGTTTCAAATGAAATCACAAACTGACCGTAGGTGCTCTGTGACACACTAGGGCTAAGCGTAGGAGTAGCATTTGCAACAGGAGCAGCTCCGGCTGAAGCAGTGCCGGCAGTCCCCGTTTTAGTTGACGCTTGCGGTGCATCATAGTTCAAATTGCGCAATGATGACAAACCATTTTTTGTTGCCAATGAATCAAGCTGAATGATAAGACGAATGTCATCGACACTATCTGGGAGCAATGTTTTGATATTGGTAATGTCTGTTTGATTAATATTATTATATTGTGCAATCAACGTATCGCGAGATTGTTGCAACTGATTGGCAGTAATGAGATCAGCATTGTAGCCGGTAAGTTGAGCGCGTTCTATGTTGATGGCATCATAGCGAGGAATAATAACCGCAACAAATATTCCGACTGATCCTGCTATTAGAAGTAGTAAAAAAATGTATCTCATGTTGACGAACTCACTGAACTTACCGAATTGGTTTGACTGGCAGGCAGACTGTTGATGAACGTCTGGTATGAAAGGGCGTTTGGATCGACAGTGAACACGAGCTTGAAGTCTATGTATTGTGTTTTATCTTCAACAGTCAGACCGGAAAAGATTGGGTTTTGAATGAGCGTACTCTTGGCATATGCATCTGACTGCAACGCAAGTGTCGCGTAGCTTTTTGCCACACCGGTAATACTGACCTGCACAAGCTTGTTGTGATTGCCGCTGTCGGTAGTGAACTGATAACTAAAATCTTTGTACTGCACATCCCGCAGTGTTGTGGCCTGCAGCGCGTCAAAGATTGGTGACACGACAACATGGTTTTGAATCAACGTTTTCACGCCGGTGATGCGATTGCTGAGGCGCTGCATGTCGGATACAAATGTGGTACCGAGACCGTTTTGCGCTTTAATGATGGCGGCTTGCGCATTTGCTTGCTGTGCCGCCAAAGATTTTTGATATAAATAGACGCCAACAAATGCAACAGCGGTACCAAGCACAACAATAAAAGTAATAAAAGATAAAAGTCCCACTACGCCACTATGACGATTGGTAATGATTGGCTCAGTTGATACTGGCCGTTTTGGAATGAACGAAGTTGAGACGATGGGTTCCATTGATACTGAAAGTATACTATTGAATTTTCTTCAATGCCAGTCCGATAGCGATAGAAAATTCTGGTCCGGTGTTTTTTAACACACCACTGAGAAATACCGGTGATTCAACTTTTACAAAAGGATCGGCGATTGCCAGCTCTGAAGCAAAACTTTGCTTGGCGTAATCGATCAGTCCGTGTGTCATTGCTCCCCCGCCGGTAAAAATGATTTTACCGATAT
The DNA here is from genome assembly GCA_002413705.1 of Candidatus Nomurabacteria bacterium UBA5155. Lineage (GTDB taxonomy): Bacteria > Patescibacteriota > Minisyncoccia > Phycocordibacterales > UBA9973 > UBA4124. The sequence continues at coordinate 46,136 of DHXN01000008.1, read as the reverse complement.
TTTTATTGTATCGTTTTTCAAATGCCAAAATGGTGGCGTTGGTTTCTTGGAAAATCTCCGCAAGCTGAATCTTGATCGGCTCTGCCAGACGCGGATATTCCGGCGGCGCGATCAATCCGTGTTCTTTTTTGAGATTTTCTGCCTGTTCAAATGACAGTTCAAAACTGTGACTGATGGCTTGCGTCATGTCTTGCGAACCTTTGTTCACCAAACGAAATGTTTCGACAATACCATGCTCAACAATTGTCAGCTTGGTTTTTGATGCGCCGATATCAACAATCATCACCGGATACAGTTCGCGAGTCATAACAGAACGAATATGACTGAAGACTTCGATTTCCAAACTATCCACCGGTAGTCCTGATTTTTGCATAACATCGGTGTATTTGGTAAGTGTTTCGTTCAATGTTGCCACAACCAACACTGACATGGTTGCCACTCCGCCGCTTTCCGCCAGCACACGCGCTTCATTGCCGGAGTCTTCGCGTCGAGGCAATACATACCAGTCCAGTGACACATCGTTCAGCGGTACAGGAATAAATTTCTTGGCCTCATTGGGAATGACCAATGCCAAATTCTTTTCTTCAATTTGTGACGGCAATTGCAGAATAAAAATAATACATGACACTGAGGGAATACCGAGTACGATATTGGTGCTGGTAATAGCTGTTTCTCTCAATACATCAATAACGGCTTTGGTTAGATTTTCAACGCTGAGATTGGTCACCTGTCCAATAAATCCACCTTCATTATATTGACCAAGCGCCAGCGCTCCATAGGTATCGAGAATCACTCGACCGCCTTCTTTTTTGAGTTCCACCACCTTGATCGATGAAGTACCAATATCAATACCCACCACACGGTTATCACCTGCCCCGCTAAAGAGTCCCGAGAAGGCATTTTTGATACTAGAGAGTATACTGTCCATATATCAGACAGTATAACGCAAAAATCCGGATTGCCTATGATTGAAGAACTGCTTGCTTTCTTATTTCCCGAACACTGTATTGGCTGCCAAAAAAGCGGTATGGCTGTTTGTGTCTCATGCATAGAACATATTCCCCTTTCTAACGCTATTGCTGATCCGAGTGGAAAGGTACAAAATGCCTTTGCAATCTATGACTATAGCGATCCAATGGTTAGCAAAGCAATATGGGAATTGAAATACCATCGCAAAAGTGCTGCTGCCAAAGCATTGGCACAATATGGCGCTTGCGATATCGTCGATCAGCTGGCTTCAGTGCTTCAAAGCAGCACTCCCATGAATACTGTACTTGTTCCTGTGCCGCAATATTTCAGCAAAACATTGAACCGCGGTTTCAATCAAAGCAACCTGATTGCGCGATGGATCAATGCAGGACTGCCCGACGCAAACATGCTTTCTGTGTTAAAAAAAATTCGTGCCACCGATTCGCAAGCCCACACGCATAGCCGCAAACAGCGACAAGAAAATTTGGCACACACTATGGAAGTTTCTGCGCAGCACTATCCGCTCAATCCGCACGCACTATATATAGTGGTGGATGATGTCATTACCACCGGCAGCACCATAGACGAAGCCAGCCGCGCATTGCGCGCGGCTGGTGCGCAACATATATATGCCATCGCCCTGGCTCATGGCTATGCAAAGCGTGTTTAGTCCTCTTCTCGAAGTGTTCGCTTGGTCTTGATCAATTGCAGAAAAATATTCGCCAGCTTGTCTTCTTCGGTTTCTGCCACAGTATCAGTCAGCGCATACTGCGCAAAGCGATGCATGAAGACTTGATACAAATCGTTAAAATGTATTTGCAATTCGACTTTCTTGTCATCAATCGGCGCGTCGTGCAAGACTGCCAACTTTTGGATGGAAGAAATATTTGAGAAATATGATGGTACGGTAGAAACTTGATAGTGTTTTAATGTTTTCATTTTTTAATACTCAACGTCAATACTAATAAATTTATCAGCCACAATGATGACATGGTCCACCACAGGGATACCAATGATCTTCCCCACTTCAATAATATGTTTAGTGATTTCAATATCTGCCTGACTGGGAGTGACGATGCCTGAAGGATGATTGTGCGCCAAGATCACTGCTGCCGCACCATGCTCAATGGCAGGCTTGAACACTTCACGAGGATGAATGAGATTGCCATTGATGGTGCCGATAGAAATAACTTCATCGTGCACAATGCGATGGTGAGTGTTCAAATAAATGCCACGCAAATGTTCTTTTGGCAGATTGCGCATGTCATATAAATAGTCATAGACATCTTTGGCGGTGCGAATGGTTTGCGGACCGCTGATGCTCTTATCAAAGAAGCGACGACCCAACTCCGCACATGCCACAATTTGCATGGCTTTGATCAACGGAATATCAAGATCTTTGGCCATGGCTGCAGCATCTCTTTGACCAGCCAGTGTTTTCTCACCGTAGTCCTTGATAATACGAGAAGCCATACTCATGACACCCTCTTTCTTGGTGCCGGTGGTCAAAATGACCGCCACCAATTCCTGAACGGAGAGCGCAGACGGGCCATAGTGCGCAAGCTTTTCCCGAGGTTTGTCCTCGGTCGGCATGTCCTTGATAGTGAGGGTATACTGCTTATTACTGATTTCATCCGCAAGGACGTCGTCAAACATAAAGTCACTCTGCACAATTTTGTATGAAGTAGTCATGACTTCAGTGTAGCATATTCCCTTTCCGTAAAATCAAGCTTGCGAGTGTATAAAACAAGCTTTTTCTTTAGAAAAACTTTATTAAAAAGTTTCTATTTTTTCAGCTAGAGCAATGTCACCGATACTGCGGGCAGCCTGCGCTGCATAGTCAACATTTTTAAAATATTCATCGCGGTCATTTTGTTCGAGACAGATTCCTATCAATTCTATAAGATATCCAACAAACAATCTCTTGCGTGCAGGACTATCTTTTTCAGCACTTTCTACCAATTCTTGAGCTTTTTCTACCCACTCGCTGGGAATTTTTCTTAACTCTTTCATTTCGGGCGTTTCTATAAAACCTGTTTCCTTTGCCATTTCTGATAAAAACTGCAAATCTTCTAACTTTTGGTCGGGTGTTATTTCATTATTATTTTCAGGGCCATTTAAATATGAATTTTCCATTTCTTCATTATACTTTATAAGTGTTATACTTACGGCATTACTACTTTATAAAACGAAAAAGAATTATGGAACATGAAAAGACTTCTATGAACATGGATCACAAAACATGTGGATGGTGCGGACTGGATAAAGGATTCTCATTCATACGATTGCTTCTTGCGATTGTATTAGGATTGTTTATTTTCTTTGCTGGTATGGTAATCGGACAGATGCGCGGATTTTCATACGGAGACGGCACGATGATGCGTCGTCACTGGAATCAAGATCAAGGAATAATAATAGAGCAACAAGGCGCTACTACTGTGCCTGCTACTACACTTACTCCAGCTCGATAATAGTTCAAAATGTTGTCCGCGATTTCTATGTATGATAACATCGTGGACAATGGAGACGTGTCGGAGTGGTCTAACGTACCTCCTTGCTAAGGAGGCAGGTGTCAAAGCCTCGCGAGTTCGAATCTCGCCGTCTCCGCACATAAAAATAACCAGGATTTTCCTGGTTATTTTTTGTTAGCGATGCTGCCAACAACGATTCTGATTTGAATAGTACCAATGACCGTTTTGTGATGAGGTGTACTGACCGTTGGTGTAGTTGAAATATGATGGTGAGGTGACAGTTACGTTTACACTTGTGCACTGATTTGTCCCTGACTGACAGACTGTCACTGTTGTACTGCCAGCTGCCGTTCCGTAAATAGAAAGTGTATTGCCGCTGATGGTTGCATTTGCAATGCCGTTGTTGTTATTGCTGATGTAATAGGTACCTGAATTATTGTAATAACTATTGCTATTATTATCGCTGTTGATCACCACTGTGCCAACATTTCCCACTGTTACTTGTACATTACTATTACTGACACTTAGCGGAGTGTTGTTGTAACCATAGTAGTTATTATTAACAGGCTGGTAGTAAGGAGTTTGTTGTTGTGGATAATAATAATTATTATTATTTCCTGACACAGTGACATACAAAGTGGCACATCCCCCATTGCTGTTGTAGTAGTTACTCAAGCCAGAAATACTATTGTTTGGACAGATATTGAGCGTGGTTGAACCAATACTTTGTCCGTACAGACTGATACTGTTGCCACTGATAGAAGCAGTAACAATATTGTTTGTGTTGCTGTTGGAAATATAGTACTGAGATGCACTGTTGTAATTATTATAATTGTAATTGTAAGAGCTGCCGTTGTTCAATGACACTGTCTGACTTTGTCCGAGAGAAAGTGTGACACTGCTCTGACTGAGTGACAGTGTGCCATTTGTAGTACCACCATTGTTATTGTATGAAGAAGTTCCCATCCAAGAGATTGTGTTGGATTGCTGGCCATTTACCATGACAATGGTTTGTGCACCGTTTGGGATAGTGTAGTTACTAGTACTGAGCTGTCCTGAGAAAGAACCGCTGTAGTTGGTGTACCCGATGACGCCGGCTCCGAGCAGCTGACCGCCTGAATAATAATCCAGAATAACCGGCGCATTTGCATCGCCATAGACAGTCACCTGTACTGTGCCGTAGCCATATCCGTTATTATTGCTATTTAATGTCAACGTAGGGGTCATTGCTGACGCATACGCCACAAAAGCCAACGTAAAAATCGCTGACAGAGCTGTTGCCAAAAATCCCCTTTTTATTGCTTTAAAACTATACTTTCTCATATATAAGCGATATTAGTCGCTTATGACCATATAGTCAAGGTTTTGACAATTAGTTTTCTTTTCCATGATATTAGAGTTATTATGTATGCATGAATAATACAACCATAGAAGAATCACCTTTTTCAAAATTACTATTTCATAATACAAAACTATCATGGCTCTGGTTGATAGTGCGTGTGTATGTCGGGTGGGGCTGGCTCTCTGCTGGTTGGGAGAAAGTACATGATCCTTTGTGGACAGGAGCAAACGCCGGAGGAGCACTGTCAGGATTTATTAAAGGTGCGCTACAAAAAACTGCCTCAGCTCACCCTGATGTGCAAGGATGGTATGGATATTTTTTACAACATGTGGTGCTTGGTCATATACATACCTGGGCACATATCATTGCGTATGGTGAGCTGACAGTTGGCATTGCACTTATCATCGGACTATTCACTGGCATTGCTGCATTTTTTGGACTGTTTATGAATCTGAATTATTTACTTGCTGGTACAGTCAGTACCAACCCAATACTTTTCACCTTAAGTATCGGTATTATCTTGGCGTGGAAAATCGCTGGCTATTATGGTTTGGATTATTATGCCCTGTCTTATCTCGGAGTACCGTGGCACGGGGGTAAATTGTTCAGAAAGTAATACACAACATGAGTAAATCTAAAGTGGCGCTAAAAATAAAAATAATTTCTATACTGACTGCATTGGTTTTTTTTGTTGTTATCAACCACTATCTAAAGGCCAGTAAAGCTCCAATAAAACAAATCGCTGAGACGCCAACCTTATCTACTCCAACCCCTACCACTACCCCAACCCCTGTTACCGCTGTTGTTTCAACGACAGTAACTGTTTCGCCGCACGATCAACCCTTTTTGGATACACTTAAAAGCGAGCCGACACCAGACCTCTCATCCTTAGACGTGCATCAACTGTCGGTTCCGGCGTACAAGCAGCAGTATCCACGAAGTTGTGAAGAGTCCTCTCTGCGTATGGTATTGGCATACTATGGTATCCAAACCGGTGATATGGATATTGTAAAAAAAGTTGGATACAACCCTCGTCCTTGGGATACAAAACACAATATTTGGGATGACCCCAATACAATGTTCGTCGGCAACATCGATGACCCGCTTAAAAGTGGCTATGGGGCTTTTGCTCCGGCGCTTGCCAAGGCAGCGCGAACATTTGGCAGAAGTGCGCAAAGCTATACACTGGTCTCTGCAGATTTTATCGCCACACAGATTGACCAAGATCATCCTGTCATGGTCTGGGGATTTTTCAATAGTCCTCCATATGTGAAATACTCATGGCAAACACCTCAAGGAAAATCGGTTACCGCATATCGCGGAGAACACGTGCGAGTAGTAGTGGCGACGCTGCGTGCAAAGGATGGTACGTTGGTAGGATTTTTTCTTAATGACCCTCTTACGGGTATAGGCAATGAATACTGGAGCGCCAATCGCCTAATGAAACATATGAATATGTGGGGTCCGCTGACTAATCAAGTCGTGGTAGTTCAGTAAAATACTGTTCGTGCCAGATGCTGAACATCAGCAGCGCAAAAATTTTTCTGGCATTTCTCTCCTGTGTGTTTTGATGATCGGAAAGTATTGCTTTTATATAATCAATATCACAATTATTTTTAATATACACATTATTAAGTATCACGTCTTTGATTTCAGCGATATGTTCCACCAGCATGAGGTTGATAGGTGTCGGGAAGCCAAGTTTTTTTCGAATACGTGTGGATTCGGGGATGATCTCTCTGACAGAAGCGCGCAGGATTTTCTTGGTTTCATTTTCGCCCCATTTCATTTCGTCCGTTAATGTTGCGGCAATGGCGGCAACTTCTTTATCGAGAAACGGCACGCGAACTTCCAACGAATTGGCCATGCTCATTTTGTCAGCCTTGGCTAGAATATCCCCTTTCAGCCAAGTATTGATATCAATGTATTGCATTTTTACCGAATCAGAATAATTCGCAACTTTTTTATAATATGCACCGAGATCAGTTCTTTGAAACTTTTTTCCTGTCCAGATTTTCGCCATTTCTTTTTCGGTGAATATTGTGGCGTTGCCAATATACCACTCTTCCGGTGTCTGTAATGATCGTTCCAAATATTTTATTCCTCTGAGTTTTGGGAAATGTGTAGAGATGTTAAGTGCAACAATGATCTGATACAAAGCATGGCGAACAAATCGAGGAATATATTGTAGTTTTCTTCGAGCATACGGTTCAAGATAAATATTGTAGCCACCGAATAGCTCATCGGCACCCTCACCTGAAACCACTACTTTTACTTTCTTTCGAGCTTCACGAGCCAGAAAGTACAGTGAAATCGCCGACGGATCAGCCACCGGTTCGTCAAAATGCCAGGCGATGGTCGGCAGCGCCACAAAATAATCCTTCCAATTCAACACTATTTCTTGATGATCGGAATGAATGGTGTCTGACAGTTCTCGCGCCTGTTCCCATTCATTTGTTTCTTTAAAACCAATCGTAAAAGTTGAAAGTGTTGCTACCGAATGTTCTTTAACAACATCAGAAGCAAACTGCGCAATGATGCCACTGTCGATTCCGCCGCTCAAGAAGCATCCCACCGGAACATCAGCAATCATATGCGCGGTAACAGAATCCTTCAATGTTTTCTTGATATCTTCTTTCATCTCATCGTATGGATTATTCACAGGAGCAAATTCAAATGACCAATATTTCTTTTTCACAAAAGAGCCGTCAGTTGTGTTGATACGCAAAGAATGTCCCGGCGCAAGACTGTAGATATTTTTAAAGAAACTTTCTTCCAAAGGATTGTATTGAAATGACAAATAATTAAACACCACTTCGTCATTGATTTCTTTTTTATAGCGCGGATGTTTGAGCAAGCTTTTTATTTCAGAACCAAATGCCACAATCGCAGTGTCGAGTTGCACATAGTACAACGGCTTGATACCAAAATAATCTCTGGCCAAAAAAATGGTTTTTTCTTCTTTGTCAAAAATCGCAAAAGCGAACATACCGCGTAATTTTGAAACCATCGCTTCCCCTTCTGTTTGGTACAGTGCCAAAATAACCTCGGTATCAGAATTTGTTTGAAAGTTATATCCTTGCTGCAACAATGCTTCTTTTAAAATTTTATAATTATAAATTTCACCATTAAATACGATGGTGTAGCGGCCATCGAGTGAGGTGATAGGTTGTTTGCCGTGTTCAATATCAATAATTGAAAGACGACGCATTGCTAGTGCGATAGAATCATCGAGAAAAAACCCCTCGTCGTCCGGACCGCGATGGATTATTTCGTCATTCATCATTTTGATGACATCATTTTTATGTTCTATTTCTCCTACGATTCCTACAATTCCACACATGTCGTTACTATAATAACAATAATTGATGAATTAAACATGAAGAAAGAATAACTTGCGGAGACGGGGGGATTTGAACCCTCGATACGATTGCTCATATGCCGGTTTTCGAAACCGGTGCCTTCAACCACTCAGCCACGTCTCCATTGTTTGCGCAGCAGCTATCCCCGCTTGATTGCCAGCTGGTGCAAAATTCTGCACGGCTCAACAATCCGAGGATCAATAATATTGTAGTATCCATTCAACCCTTCGCGGCGAACCGTGACCAAATCTGCATGGCGAAGCAATGCAAGATGTTGCGACACGTTTGCTTTAGGAATGCCGAGTGTCTTAATCAGATCCTCGACGGACATTTCTTGTTCCCGCAGCAAATTGAGAATCTCCAGACGCTTGGCATTGGCCAGTATTTTGTATATTTCAGCATTTCTCTCATAAGTCTTACGAGGTAGCGGTTGTTTAATCTTCATAGTTTCTAAAGTATGCAACAAATACAGTGGGCATTGCAAGCGGTTGTTTTTTTATTAAAAATGAGCCTCGGTATCAATTTGCTCCCGGCGATATGTTATACACCTCTTCTGGTTTCAATATAAGCAATCCTTTTACAATGCGATCAGGGAGTTTTTGAAACACCATTTCCTTTGCCTTCTCAAAAAGAACTCCATTTTCAATATATTCTACCTGTCCTTTTATTTGATATCCGCAAAATCCTTTCCAGCACACCAATGCTGCACGCGGTTCTTCCAGAATATTTTCTAGTGTTTTCTTAAAGAAATAATTTATGAGCCAAATTTTTCCATCTATTATATACATAGTGGATACTGGTACAACATTGATACGATCTTTACCTGTTGTTGCAAAGGCTTTATTTTCTGAGTCTAATAGTATATCGATTATTTCTTGTGAGAGTTGCATATATGTTCTTGTTTTTAACTATAATAAATGGTGCGCTTAAACAAAGGTTACATAGTTTCGAAACTACTAAATTAGTATACAAGGAATGCGGTTTGAAAGTAAACAGTGGATAAATGAAAAAATCACCCAGTTGGGTGATTTTTTCATTTGAGAATCATTTTGTACTAGAAACTCTGAATAGCTTTGGCGGAAGCGGCTGCATCTTGGTTGAGCATGACAGAGTCGTTCGGCGTATTGTTGAGATCGGTCTGGATGTCGGCGGTTGTATTACCACTCGTGAGAGGAGCTGCTTGTGTGGTTTCAGCAGCAGATGGCTGTGTGCTTGCGACTGGAGCTTGCGATCCAAAATAGTACCAGCCAAGCGCGGCGAGAACGACGACCGCTGCTGCGCCGCCGATATACCACGGTTTCATTGAAGCGGGTTCTTTTATTGGCATCATTGGTGGTGTTGTTTGATAATCCATAGTAGTTTCAATTATTTATTATTAATTGGTCGAGGTTGCGTCGGTTGAAGTGGTATTCACCTGGTCGACTCCGGGAATTTGGCTGAGTGTCTGTAGTGTACTCTGTACTGCTTTGCGAGTATCAGTCATAGGGCCGTCGCGAAGCGCAAAGAGATCTTTAAACAGTGTCTCATTGAGATTCTGGAAAGAAGTGCGGAGTCCCTGCATAAGTTCCGTCTGACCGCTTGAAGTGGTGGTTGTAGATGTCGTAGTAACAGTTGAAGTATTGAGTGTGTAGGTCTTAGCCGCTTGTGCTGTTATCGCAGTGCGAGCAGTCGCAATAGATGTTTTTGCCGCAGTGATAGCCGCGCTTGTTGCAGTTGTGTCTTTTCCACTTGAAGCTGCAGCAGTCGCACGGTCCTGCACTTTCTGCAAAATGGCATCATAGTGGTCGAGCACCTGCATAAAGTGGTCGGTCCACGTCTTGTTAAGCTGGTCGAACCGCGTTGCGAGATTTTCTGCAAGACGCTGTTTTACTTTGTCTTGAATGCCGGCAAGTCGCTGTGCGACCTGCTCGCGGGCGGCTGTCGCATGTGCTTGGCCTTGCGTTCGCGCAGCCTGCATCCGTTCCTGCGCAGCTTGCCCCTTGCTTCCTTGAGAAGTAGTTGATGTCGTTGAAGTAGTTGCGGGACGGTAAGTGCCGCTAGGATTTCCAGCCGGTACTCCGCCAGTCGAGCCGGTATTCGCCGGTCGATATTGGTTCTCCGCTCCTTGAGCAGTACCCTGAGTAACACTTCCCGGCCCCGCGCTAGCCGGTCTGCCTTGAGCAAACACAACAGTGCCAGAAAGAAGAAGTATGGCAACAGTACCCGCTACCCCGATTGTTTTATATGTACGCATAGATAAATATTGTTTGTTGATAATTAAAAGTTCTAAATTTTGCTCATGATAATTATACAACCATACCTATCCATGCACAATGGAAAAGTACACAGAAAAACACCGGCACAACCAATTTATGTATGTACTAATCAAGTGCGAGTGCTGTGGCAGGATGTTGGAACGTTTATATTTCAAGAGTAAAGAAGTAAACTGTTTTAAACATTATATTATCTTCATACATTTCATTCTCTACTGTATATTCTTTTCCAAATTGGTCTAATTCGCTAAGATCAAAATTCTTGGGTATTTGTAGCACCACTTTAGAAAAATGCTTAAATGCAAGATCGAGTATATCTTTTCCTGAAGGACTAAAGTCTTCAAGAGTAAATCGTTCTTTCTGAGAGTAATCAGGGCCTCCCCACGGTGGAGCAATAAAAACGGCATCTGCCTGTATCAAAGGTGCTTCTTTAAAATAATCCCCTTCAATAAACGTTACCTTGTCTTCAAGCCCGTACACCTTAAGATTATTTTTTGCCATTTCAATTCTATTGTGATCAATTTCAATTGCATAAACATGGTCTGCATGTTTTGCGAAACCGATAGTGTTACCACCTATACCACAAAAACCATCAACGACAATTTTTGCTCCAGTTTTAATAGCATTCTTATCGGCGATATCTTCAGGTCCAACTGAGTACAATCCTTCGATATCTGTCTGAATACCCTCGTCAAACTTACTAAACTTAGTTAGTCTTCTATCCCAGTATTTCTGATATTTTTCTCCAAAAGGATTTTGCATATATTTTAGTATAGCAAAAAGTAGCTGCGGGCATTGTGGCAGGATGGTGGAACTTATTTAACCAACATTATTATACATATAATTATTCAGTAGTTACTCCGTCGAATTCTTCATCCGAACTCTCAGCATCAGCCTTAGTGGCATGTATCACACCGTCTTTGTGGTGCGCGGGTGAATAAATGGTGTACATTTTTAGCGCTTCTGTTTCTGAAGTATTAATGACATTGTGCTGAGATCCTGCAGGAATAATCACTGCCATACCATCACTCACTTCATATGTTGTATCATCGATAACAACCTTCCCTGTTCCTCCTTCAAAACGAAAGAACTGATCATTATCTGGATGAACTTCCAAACCAATTTCTTCTAATGGCTTCAAGCTCATTAAAACGAGCTGGCTGTGTTTTGCTGTGTATAATACTTTTCTGAAATTACTATTATCTAACGTGTCTTTTTCAATATCTCCTTTGTATCCTTTCATGTATTAAGTATACGCCTAATGACAATAATACGAAGCATTGAATTATCTAATTGGACTTACCATGAATAGGGCAACCATCCATCGACCAACTACAGGATAGTGAAATTGTATTTATCAAAATATCTACATCTTGGATACGTCTAGGAAATTTTGAAATCGAACGAACTGGCGAAATTTTTACCGAGGTTGTTAAATAATACTCAAAAAAACGTATACAGAAAAAGACCGCACATGCGGTCTTTTTCTGTATCGGCGGGCGCTGTGGCAGGATGTTGGAACTTATTTCCAAATTCTGTTATAAATTTTCTCAGCTGCTTCAATCTTTTCCTGATTCGTACCATTTCCGGCGAGAACCTTTAGAAGTTCATAATGTTCAGGGTCCTCTTTTTCAATTCGAGGCAATGAAAGATATACCTGGGGCATGTATGTATTATGCAGGAAATGAAACCAATACATTATTGATCTTGTATAAAGCTCACTTAATTTTCTGTAGAACGCGAGATGGTCATTCTGATAATCGATCATGCCGTCTGTATGAGAACGGTACCAAGCCTTGTGTCCAAAAATCTCTCCCTTCGCCCATACCATCGGCTTGTTATAGTATTCTGTAACTTTTTCAATTATTGATTCTGTGATATTTTGAGGATCGTATACAACTTTAACATTCCCTTTTCTAAGGGCTATCCATTTGTCTCCAATCTTTTGTGCATCGAAAGGAAGTTGCAGTACTCGTATCTCGATATTTGCTCCATCAATTATTTCTCGCTCAACTTCAATATCTTTGTCTACGATAATCGCAAAATCCCAATCGCTATGTTCGCGCGCATACCCGCTTGCTCGTGAACCGTGAATGAGAATTGCGAGTGGGTTATATTTTTTTAAGAGATATTCAGTAAGCTGTTGTTCTTGATTCATAGGATGATTATACCCTAAAGTAGCGGCGGAGGATGTGAGATTCGAACTCACGGACCTTTTACAGTCGACGGTTTAGTAAACCGTTGATTTAAACCACTCATCCAATCCTCCAGGATTGTGAGGATATCATAGCTCAAAATGGTAAAAAAGTAAAAAGCCAATCCTGTAAAGATTGGCTTTTTACTATCTATGTTCAATCTAATTTCTCTTTAGAAAAATCTTGCGAAGAATGCTCCGATCATTCCGAAGAATCCTTTGTGTTTATTTACATTAGTAGATGCAGTTGCGCTGTCGGTAAGTGAGACTGCGGTAACTGATGTACCATTGATTGTACCCTGAGCAAGTACGGTGTCTCCTACTGTAACATTTGAAACGGTACTAGTGTCACCATTTTTTGTTACAGTCGCACCGGCTACATTGATTGTGTATGAGACATTACTTTTGTTTGTAATAGTCACAGTACTGCCATTGATCGCAGTGACTGTACCTACGACAATTGGCTGACCATTTCCTATTGGAAGAGTCGTGCTGTTTTTATCAATCTCTGGCTGATTTTTTATCACGATACCGTCAATAATAGTTTTTGCTACAATTGATGTACCGGTCAATGTTCCCTGTACCATTATGGTATCGCCCACTGCGATTGCTGAGACAACACTTGCCGCTTTGTTTTTCACTATAGTTGCAACAGACGCGTCCACGGTGTAGGTAGTCATCGTACTAGTGGTACTACCCTTCGTGAATGTCTTGCTTTGCACGGTGACAGTGTTGCCGCTTACAGCAGTAACTGTTCCATATATTCCTGACATCATGTGTCCAGCAGCTTTACCAACTATCGCACCACGATGTTCGCCGCCCATCATGTTGTTTCCATCGCCATTGCTTTGGGTGTGCATAATGAGACCTGGGGCAGTGAGATTCACACCAACATTTGCGTTGGTATTATTATCCTCAGCCAGTGCTAGTGTCGCAAGACTCGCACTTGCAACAGTAGCCGCAAGCATAAGTGTTGATATAGTAAGTAATTTTTTATTCATATAGTTAACATTTTATTTATTACTAATAAGACCATCCAATCATAACTGAAATTGTCGCCTCCTACTAGTATATACGATCCTCAATAGGATATACTTTCAACATGCAACCAACCAATAAAATCCGTTTCGAATCTTTCAGCGATGGTGTCTTCGCAATCGCTGTCACATTACTGGCATTGGAACTTCGTGTTCCCTATTTAAAAACTGCGCAATTTTCATTTCAAGGACTAGTACCGCTCATTCCCAGCCTGCTGACATTTATTTTAAGTTTTACCGCCATCGCTATTTTTTGGGTCAATCATCATCAGCTGACACAAATGCTGACTACTATCAATCAGCGTCGCGTTTTGTGGCTGAATATTTTCTTTTTGTTTTTCGTGACACTTATTCCTTTCGTCACGCAAACCATGAGTCTCAATGCTCCTTCTGCGGCAGCGCAGAGCATCTACGCACTGGTGCTCTTTGGCGCTTCAGCCAGTTTTAGCTTGCTTCGCTACTGGATTCATAAAAGCTGCAATGATCGTCATATTATCGGCATGAAGCGCAGCCTGCTTGGTCCAACTGTGTACTTCTTGGCCATACTTGCTCCTGTTATTTCTATTCCTTTGGGCTATGTTCTACTGGCTATTCCGCCATTGTTCTATTTTTTGCCAAAAAGCAGCGTGACACTAGATTGAGACCTTTAGCGTATTTTGAGAAATGTGTGCTATAGTGTGGCTATTGTAATGTGCTCTGTTTCGAAATAGTGCGTTGCAAGGATAATAAATAAGTAAAATATATAATGAATAATAAAGTTTTCGTTGGTAGTCTCTCATTCAACACCAACAACCAAGGTTTATCAGACTACTTCGCACAAGTTGGTACAGTTACCAGTGCGAACGTTATCATGGACAAAATGACTGGCAAATCAAAAGGATTTGGCTTCGTTGAATTTTCAAGTGATGCAGAAGCTCAGGCATCTGTTGATAAGCTTAACAACACTGAACTAGATGGACGCACCATCTTCGTTGACATTGCTCGCCCTAGCGAAAAGCGTGAAGGTGGTAATGGCGGTGGAAATCGTGGCTTCAGTCGCGATAACCGTAACTAATCATAATCGCAAGATTATAGAGCAAAAGGCCATCCCTACGGGATGGCCTTTTGCTATACTGTTTAAATGATTACCCTTCAGTCACCAATTGCCGAACTTACCCGACTGGATGGGGACAAAAAAATAGGCTTGGCCAAACTTGGTATCGTGACAGTCCGCGACCTGCTCTATCACTTCCCGACGCGCTATGCCGATGAAAGTCAGTATGTTTCAATCCAGGGTCTGACCGAAGACACGGTCGCCACAGTTCGTGGCACTATCAAAAAACTGACGGCCAAAAAATCATGGAAAAGCAAAATGGCACTGACCGAAGGTGTCATTGAAGATGTCGGCGGCACCATGACTGTCATTTGGTTCAATCAGCCATACCTATCAAAAATGCTGCACGTTGGAGGCACAATCGAAATCACCGGCAAGGTCAGCACTTACAAAGACAGCTTGGCAATGGTCAATCCAACAGTGCGCGAGGAGAAAGCACTGCCGATCGATAGTCACGATTCGCTTTTTGCCAGCGATGAACATGCCGTGCTAACACCAGTCTATCCAGAAACACGTGGCGTATCGAGCTTGTGGCTGCATCATGCAGTGACACGAGCACTGGCGACGTTGGAAACTATTCCCGACCACCTTCCTGCCGAACTGCTCAAACAAAATTCACTTCCCACGTTGAAAACGGCACTGATTTGGATACACGGACCAAAAACAAAAGATAACGCCATTATCGCGCGCAAGCGTTTTGCATTTGATGAAATATTTTCTATCAACATTGCGCGACAAAAGGAGCGCTTAAATATCAAAGAGCAAGTAGCCTATGCAATCAATACCGAAAGTGTCGACACTGAAGATTTTATCAAACGCTTTGGTTTTCCTCTGACCGATGCACAGCGCACCGCTATCGGACATATTTTGCAAGACATGGAACATGATGTGCCAATGTCACGTTTACTGGAAGGAGATGTTGGTAGCGGCAAGACTGCCGTTGCTGCCGTGGCTGCATATGCCACGATCATGAATCGTCCATTTAAAGCAACTGATAAACCGCTTGACCGATCGGTTCGCACCAAACAAACATATGGCAGCCTACAGGTCGCGTACATGGCGCCAACAGAAATACTGGCGACACAACATTTCGAAAGTTTCATTGAACTCTTTCGTCACACAGGTATTTCCATTGCATTGATCACTGGCAGCGGCTGCAGAAAATTTCCCAGTAAGGTCGCATCAAACAAAGATAATTGGACAACTATCTCTCGACCGCAACTTTCAAAATGGATTGCCAATGGTGAAATTCCTATTGTCATCGGCACGCATGCGCTCATTCAAAAAAGTCTGACATTCAAACACCTGGCACTGGCAATTATCGACGAGCAACATCGCTTCGGGCTCAATCAACGCAAAGGGTTGGCCAAAAAAGATACACACTTTCCTCACCTACTTTCGATGACTGCCACACCGATTCCTCGCACGCTGGCACTGACGATCTATGGCGACTTGGATTTGTCACTGCTTGATCAACTGCCCGCCGGGCGCAAGCAAGTCACTACCGTACTTGTCACACCTGACAAACGCGAAGATGTGTATGAAAAAATTCGCGCCGTACTAAAAGAAGGACGACAGTGTTACATCATTTGTCCTCGCATCGCTTCGTCTGACAAAGATGCAAAAGATACAATAGCAAAACTACAGATGAAAAATGTCACGACCGAAGCCAAGCGATTGCAAGAAAAAATATTTCCAGAATATCGCATCGGCATACTGCACAGCAAGATGACCAAAGAAAAGAAGGAAGAAAGCATGTATGACTTTGTGAATCATGAAGTCGACATACTGGTGGCAACATCGGTGGTGGAAGTCGGCGTGAACGTACCCAATGCAACAGTGATTATTATTGAAGGTGCCGAACGTTTTGGTCTGTCACAACTGCATCAATTGCGCGGACGCGTACAGCGATCGTCATACCAGCCGTATTGTTATTTGTTCGCTGATGCCAAGAGTGAACGCACACAAGAGCGCATGAAATTATTTTTGGAAGCCAAAAATGGTTTTGAATTGGCAGAGTATGACTTGCAGCTGCGCGGCACCGGCGAGCTAACCGGCACACAACAATGGGGCATTTCCGATATCGGTATGGAGGCGCTGCGCAATTTGAAACTAGTGGAAGCAGCGCGCCAAGCAGCCATTACGCTCATTGTTGAAGATCCGACATTAGAAAAGCACCCATTACTGGATGCTTATACTAAGCCGTTTGAGAAGATGCATTTCGAATGAAATTACATTGTCGCTCCACCTTCATTACGAAAACCGTAATACAGCGCAAAGACTGTGATCACAAGATGTAGAACATTGTCTGCCATATTCATCATCATGCCAAGTACTATACCGCCACCTAAGAAACCGAGAATGGTGACAAGCGCGTAAACAATACCAAAGATTTTGAAATACAGTTTAGCGCCACCGAAGCTAGCCGCACAAGCGACAGCAATAAGACCACTAATAATATGAATAAGATTGTGCATCACATCCACTTGGAAAGTACCAAGCAGAAGTCCGCTGCCCGTCACCACTCCTGGAATAAATCCAAGAATACCAACAATCAGCAGTATGTATCCGAACCATTTTGCCGCTTTTTGTGTGTTCATCATATGTATATGATCGCCGTCGGTTATAAATAACGACAACCTCTTTCAGTATAGCAACTTAGCGCGTCTAATTAAACTCCAAATACTCGCCTTCCGTCACAATCTCAACTTTTCCATCTACCACTTTCACTGCGCCATTATCATCCATAACATAGATTTTTTCAGTCACTCCTTCAACAACTTTCTCGATATTTTCTTTTCGCACTTTTGTGAAATATTGAGAGTTAAGATGTGGTAAGAAATAAAAATTTACGAAATTCAATCCTGTCATGTCTGTTGTTTTATCCAGATCTTCTTCGTATATCGTTTGAGAGATTTTGAGTGACAAATCTTTGTTCGTCACCATACTACCTGCACTGACACCCACCCAAACTTTTGTTTTCAATAATTCTGGCAATACATCTTTCAGGCCTGATTTGTTTATCCATTCCATGAGGTGATATGTGTTACCGCCCTCAAAAAATAATACATCGGCTGCTTCAAATTTTGGCAGCCATATTTCTTTTGATACTGCTGAGATATCTACAATATCAACCGATTTATATTTTTGATTGGCGAGAGTGGTCAGGTCATCAATAAGCCATTGCTTCTCGCCATGTTCTACATTTGCCGCAGTAGGAATAAACGCTACCGAAATGTCCTCCGGCTTCTTTCCCACCAGTTCAAGGAGTGTATTTGCTATGGAGGGATTTGTGAGCCCGGATGAAGTCAGGAGAAATTTCATATGTTATTGGTTCTTTACAACAAAATCACCAAAAGCATTCAGGTCTGCTGTACTTAAAGATGCTCGTGCACTGGCATGGCCGATAGTGGCAGTGAGACCTTTTACACATGCTCTCCCACTAGAAACATTAAATCCTGGTTCACTTGATGAACATGCAGATTGGTTTCCTCCCCAAGTTAATAATGCACCATCTGGCAATGTAAACATATAACCTACTAACTGACTTTTTCCTTCTGCTTCCATTGCAGCAGAGCCGTAATATTGTGGAGTGATTGACCACTTTGAGTTATAACTTACTACTGTTCCAAAATTTGAAGGTGAGGGAACATAAGTTACTGATTGTTCCGTACTACTCTGTGGTGGAATAGAAGAATTAATAGGTTGTACAGTTACATCTGGCTTTTTAATAAAAGCAAAATAGATTACTGTCGCGACTAAAAGAACTACTAAAATAATGAGGATTACGTTTGCAGAACCTTTTTGTTTATTCATATAAGAAAACTATACTAGATTTTTGTTGAAAGTAAATATTGTCCGCCCTCATGGATTCGAACCATGGACCGGTCGTGTATAAGACGACTGCTCTACCAACTGAGCTAAGAGCGGATTATTGGGGATTCAAGAACCTTTATGCACATCATTATATACTCATATAACGGTGCATTGCCATATGTTACACTGCATGTCCCCATTTTGAAACTATTCCTATAGGTAATGCTAAAACTACTCGTTTTCTTTATATACGGTTTTCGAAACTGTGCAAGTGGTATTGAAAGTTCTTTTGACCAAAATTGCATTGATTTTTTAATATCCATATCGTTGTATAAATGCAATCTTATTCGTATTTTACTTTTGTCTATATTAAAAATATCAATCCATTTAAGGAAAAATTGTAACATTGCAGGATTAGTATTCGTCAACGCAACATGGGCAGGCTGTGCTTTTGTTCCCTCTCCCCAGTATAAAGCAATACCAGCAACAAATAGATCTCGTTGAGATAATATACCGATATCAGATTGTGCTTTTTGAAAAACAGTTTCTAGTCGAGCGGTTTTTTTAATTTTCATAGTTTCTCTATATCGTTCTATTTTTTGAGGAGTAATTTCTTTCAACTTACTTAACTGTTCTTTTGAAAGCACTACACCAGAAAGCCAATTACTTAAAGTGCTCTTACTCACATTCAGAACAGTCTTTATCTTGGAATAACTCATTCCTTTTTGCCTCATTTGTATTGCTTTTATTTTGTCTTCTCTACGAGCCATAAAATAGAACTACTGAATTAAGTGTACCGAGTAATATTGTTAATTATATATGACTTGTATAAATACGCAATTTCCTCTACTCTATAACCAGCATTAGCAGAATAATCAAATTATATATGAATGAATTTGTGGGAAAGAAACTGGGAGAATTATTGGCATTTAACCGCGTGGGTACCGATACTTATGAAAAAGGTCGCGCGGCATTGGTGGAAGCTTTGGGTGAAGAAAAGGTAGTGGACATAGAAGAGAAAAATCGCATGCATGGCGAATCGATCATGAAGCTGGCGACAGATGGTGGTGTCATCGATACAACACTTGTGAAAGCAACTGCCACGGAAGAAAAATTGAAAAAGATGCGCGACCTGTATGTTGCTGACCAATGGGACAATGCCACTGAACTGATGGAATGGAGTGGTTTCTTTGAAGGTGCGGCAATTGTGCACTGGGCGCTTGTTCGCGGTGCGGCTGAAGGCATGGAACATGAGGATCTTCTGATACTCAGTGAAGAAGGAGTAAATTGGCATTATGAAATGCTTGAACTTTCTGAGGGACATCTCGAAACTATCGGTACTGATAAAGTCAGCGCATAAAAACGTAAAAAATAATTCGCAATATAAAAAGCTACCATTGCGGTAGCTTTTTTGTTTTATTGAAAATAAAAATCCTAAAATCGAATACCGTACGAATACGACATACAATTTTTACGATCTTCCTGCTGGATTGATTTTATAATTTTTCTCTGAATCCTTTTCTCAATATGTTCAAGCAATACCTGTTGAAAAAATAATTGCGGCGTTTCCGCTTTTAGCACAGGATACGGTTTATTTTTTTGTTTTGGAGACAATACTAAAGAATCAGTTAGATTTTTTGATTGAGCTGCGACACTTCCTACTCCCAGGAATAGCGCAAAAAGACAAATGAACAAAATTTTCATAGTACAAAGGGTTTAATTAAGTATATATTATTTCCCGTTGGTAGAAAAGTGTTGATAGTCCTTCTTGGCAGTCCAATTGCCGCCCCACTGAAAGCCGAAATTTTTCATGATTGAAACCACGGCTGCGGTGAGAGTGTTTTTTACATTTGTATTTTCTTTTGGATTGATATCAATCGCGGTACCGTATGCATGCTGAGACAAGACACTGGTGCCGGAGACGGGGCGACAGTTAAATGCTGAAGTGTTGTCAGCGGCAACCGATGACGCATCCATGCCCTGGTATTCATCTATTGGTCTGATGCTATGAATAGGAAATTTTTGATTGAACAAGGCTTGAAATGCGTCAACGGTTTGTGGAGCGATTGATTTGTGTACCACCAGTGTACCCTGCTCTACTGCTCCATTGAAGTCATGGTATGAAACATTGATCGCGCGCAAATCACCAAGCGAAACAGGACATCTGGCGCGATATGAGTACTGTTGCATGACTGACTGTTGCGCAATTGTCAGCGGTGCGATCGCTCTTTGAAATATTGTAGTACTCAGTGTGACAGGTGGTGCAAAAACTGATGTGGCTGGCATGAACAAGCTACTGATCTTGGTGTAGTCGAAATTCCATGGATCTACTTTTCGTCCTGGTGAAATTTGTTTATGGCCCAATATGTATCCAATGTTATAACGACTTTGAATATTTTTGATCAACGCTTGCAATGATGCATACTGCGCGGCACTCGGTGTGTCCTTGTTGCTGTAGATCATTTCAATGCCGATAGAGCGCGTGTTCACATTGGTATCACCATTGGGCAATGTGGCGACACCGGCATGATACGCAATATTTTTTTCTGCCACCAGTTGATAAATCACTCCGACGCGATCAATCGCATAGTGCGGCGACACGGCGTTTGCCTTCCATTCTGAAAATGCCCCGGCAAATGTTTGTGTTTTCAGTGTGGGATTATATGTGGCATGAACAATGATCGTATCAATAGTGCGGGGACGGGTACTAGCAACAGTTTTGTATCCAAATGAAACCGGTTTTTGCACGATCTTCAGCGCGCTGGCATGGGCAACAGTAGTCGGCAAAGAAACAATGCATATCGCCACGAGTACAAGTGTTGCAAAAAATGTTTTCATGTTAGACACTAGAGAACCTCTAATTTCTTAAGCTCAATGCCATGCGCAGAAAGAATCGCTTCGTACTCCGGCTGTTCAAGTGTTTCGACATCCATCAGTTTTTTGGTGATGATTTCCAAGACGTTTTTGTAAGTAGTGAGCACTTCGCGAGCGCGCGTCATTGCTTCGTTCATGATGCGCTGCACTTCGGAGTCAATCAATGCGCTGGTTTTTTCAGAGTATTCTTTGCTTTCCACGCCCTGTCCGAACATCGCGCGTCCGCCGTCATTTTCAAGCGCCACCGGACCAATGCTGTCACTCATACCCCAGCGAGTGACCATGGCGCGTGCCAAACTGCTGGCCACCTGCAAGTCATTTGAAGGACCAGTGGTCACGTCGCCAAAGATCATTTGTTCTGCGGCATAACCGCCGAGACTCATGGCAATGTCATCCAAAAATTCTTTGCGTGTCTGAAGCTTTCGTTCTTCAAGCGGCAGCTTCAATGTGTATCCGCCGGCACGTCCGCGCGCCACGATAGAAATCTTGTGCACCGGATCAGCATCAGGCAATACTGATGCCACAAGCGCGTGACCGGCTTCGTGATATGCGGTGATCAATTTTTCTTTTTTGGTAAACAAATGACTCTTGCGTTCTGGACCGATCATCACTTTTTCAATCGAACGAATAAGATCAAACTGAGAAATTTTCTTGCGGTTTTCACGCGCTGCCAGGATCGCGCCCTCATTCATCAATGATGACAAGTCGGCGCCAGAAAATCCCGGTGTGCGTTCCGCGATCACTTTCAAATTCACATCTTCGCCGAACGGTTTCTTGGTTGAGTGCACTTCGAGAATTTCTTCACGATCGCGGCGATCAGGCAGGTCGAGTATCACTCGACGGTCAAAGCGACCCGGACGAAGCAATGCAGGATCCAACACATCATTACGATTTGTCGCTGCCATCACGATCACTTTATCATTTGGCTCAAAGCCGTCCATTTCAACCAGGATTTGATTGAGTGTTTGTTCTCGTTCGTCATTGCCGCCTCCATAGCCACCACCGCGGACTCGTCCGACAGCATCAATTTCATCAATAAAAATAATTGCCGGCGCTGCACGCTTGGCCATTTTGAAAAGATCACGCACGCGAGACGCACCGACACCGACAAACATTTCAACGAATTCAGAACCGGACAAATGATAGAACGGCACACCTGCCTCTCCGGCTACCGCACGAGCAAGCAATGTCTTACCTGTTCCCGGTGCTCCGGTCAACAGCACACCTTTAGGAATACGCGCGCCGATTTCCAAAAACTTTTTTGGATTGCGCAGGAAGTCGACAATTTCTTTCAGTTCCTCTTTTGCTTCGCGCGCGCCGGCCACATCTTTGAAGGTGACACGATTGGTGTTGTCATTAGGGTCAGTGATACGCGCTTTGGATTGTCCAAATGTGAATGCTTGCATACCTGCTCCTTTGGACTGACGTGTCAGCATCCAGAAGAAGAATATTACAAGAAGAATTGGTAAAATGATTGGCAAGAATGTCACCAAGAAATACATAAATCCAGACTGTGTTGAAACACTGATATCAAGCGCATTGAGGTGAGTCGCGTCCACTCCGTATGATGAAAGTGTTTGCACCAGTGATGCATCAGTTTCTTTCACCGACTTCACCACAGAGTCATCAGTTTTTGTTACCGTCAGATCTTCGTCTGTAATGACAATGCTTTTCACTTGTCCCGCTTCAGCCAGACGAGCTACTTCTGAAAGTGTCACGGTAGTTGTTTTTGGTGTGCCAACTCCAGAGAACAGTGAGAATACCACCATGATCACAGCAAATATCAGCAGTGTACTGAATATATAAGAAGAAAGTGAACGCTTCTTTGGGTCTGGTTTCTTTTGGGGATTTCCTTCTTGAGGGGGTACGGTGTTTTTGTCTTTTTTCGGCATAATGGCTATTATACCACGCGTACTGGAGCGGAGATATGCTACGATATTGGTATGGAATATCTCCGCAACAAAAAAGCCGGTCTCAATTTCACACTCGAAGACACGATAGAAACCGGTATCGAGCTTTTGGGTACAGAGGTGAAGTCCGTGAAAGCTCAACATGGCAGTCTCAACGGCAGTCATGTCACACTATTGAATGGCGAACTGGTCTTACTCGGCGCTCATATTCCGGCCTGGCAGGAAAAAAATGTCTCCTCTGCATACGACCCCTATCGTACCCGCAAGCTTTTGGTGCATAAAAAAGAGCTGCTGGGGCTGGCGAAAATCCTCAAAACCAAAGGATTGACTATTGTGCCTATTTCATTGCATAATAAGGGTTCACTTATCAAGCTGACCATTGCAATCGCAAAAGGTAAAAAAACAGTTGATAAGCGAAACACGTTGAAAGAAAAAGCTGATAAGCGCGATATGGATCGCGAGATTAAGGCTATAAGATAAATTTGGGTATGTCAGGTTTCGATAGTGAAAGCTTGAACTCGTATGCATGCCGGGCATGAACGTACTCCCGCAACCGTCGTTCAACAGATAACTGTAACAAGTTCATCTAAAGTGGCATCTCCCTATGCAGTAGCATTTGGTGGTGCCATTCCGATCTTCGCCTAATTTAGGTCAAGCCGGTGTCGCAATGTTTGATTTCTGATAAAACAATTGCGGCAACATGCATCAGAATAGGTAGTCTTCCTTGTCTCAGGAATTCGCCGAATAAGTCGAGACTCGGGACATAATCATTTCGCACTACTTTAAGATTATGCTTTAAACAAAAAGTAGTGCTACGCATGGAGATTTACTTGTTCACTTTCTCTACACGGGATTTCAATATCCCCATATCCACATCTAAAAAATTCCTCGAAAGAGGTTTTTTTTATAGCTCATGCTACTATTCTCCTATATGAAACCCCTACATATTTTCAACGAAGAACAGATTTCGGAAGAAATAGCTGCTGGGTATAAGACACGAAAAGCGGCTCGTGTCATTGTCTTTGATGAAGATGGCAATATTGCACTTTTATATATTAGACAGAGTAATTATTATGAATTGCCTGGAGGTGGGGTGGAAGAAGGAGAAACATTTGAACAGGCGTGCGTGCGAGAATGCAAAGAAGAAATTGGTTGCAATGTGGAAATACTTTCAAACATCGGCAGAATATTGGAGTATCGAAAAGAGCGAGAGCGAATCAATGACTCGTTTTGCTTTACCGCAAAAGTTATTGGTGAAAAAGGATTGCAAGAACTGACAGAAAAAGAATTGGAAAGAGGAATGGAAACAGTATGGGTATCAAAAGAAAAAGCAATTGAACTAATCAGTGAGCGTCTAGAGGTTTTAAAAGAAACACTTTCTTTGTATAACAAATACGTTATCGAGAGAAGTTTGGTATTTTTGAACGCAATGTAGTCTCGGGAACTTTTGATGTACTCATATATTATTTTCTGGCAGTAAAAAATGCTATGAAATATCTGCGAGACAATGCCATAAACCCCTCGCTATTAAATCGTCGTCCGGATGTTTTCATAATAAGATCTGCATCAAAATTAATTCGACCGTGCGGAGAAATACGCTTGGCAGTATTGGTGTCTTCTCCATAAAAATCATCGCTCTGTTCATAACCATTGGTCTTTTCTAATACCGATGCGCGAATGAACGTATTTCCTCCAACAAGCACGCCTCCGCGTTTGATGAACGGCAGCTGCATGATCGTGTTCATCGGTCGAGATATATATTGAAATGTTAAAAGAAAAAACTTTTGCGCAAATAAACCAAGATCATGATACAAATACGGTCCGCTGACCGCGATTACTTTTTCATCAGCAAAATGAGCGGCACCAGAAAATAACCAATCTTTTTCTGGTAAACAATCCGCGTCCAAATTGGCAATGATCTCTCCCGACGATTGTTTTCTGCCAGCTTCTCGAGCATAGAGCAATCCCTTTCGTTGTTCATCAATAACAGTCACAGGAAATGTTACGGCAATTTCTTTGGTGCGATCAGTCGAATGATTGTTCACAACGATGATTTCAAACGAGGGGTAGTTTTGCATCAAAGCTGATGTGATGACATCAGCAATGCGTTCTTCTTCGTTGTATGCGGGAATAATAATAGAAGCTTTCATCATAGTGTTATTCAAAATTTTTTCTCACTCCTTTTATGTAGTGATACGCAATAACACCGATAATAAGTACCGCCCCGATCAGAAAACTTTTACCCAAGACAGAGTGAATACTGTCATACAATCCTCCAAAAAAATATCCCAATGCCAGCAGTCCTGCTGACCAGAACAACTGTCCAGCAATATTGGTGCGAATAAATTTCCAAAATGGAATACGCACGATACCAGCTGTAACAAGAACCGGGATTGCGAAACCAAATCCGTTGGTCAGTTTGGAGATGAACAATATTTTATACTTATGGTTATGAAACAGTTCTTTGGCCTTATTTATTCGCTCCTCCGTTAAGCCAAACCATTTTTTAACTTTTGATATCACTGACACGCCATAACGATAGCCGACGTAATACAACATAACATCGCCGGTCAGATCACCCATTATCAATATCACATACACTAAAATAAAACTGAAGTGATTTAATCGCAGGATGATACCCAGTATCACTGACAGTATTGGGCCCTCCAAAATGGCTATAAAAAATATAACCAGATATATCAAATAAAAATGAGTAGTTCCAAATTGTATTAGCAAATCTTGCAGTGGAAGATGCATACGTTTTTTATAAGACTGTTAATACCACAGGGTCATGGTCAGAGAGCGGCGGATCAATGTACCACGGCGCATAGCCGCTAAAATGCAAATCGTTTTTTTCTATATCCTTAGTCAGAATATAGTCATAGCGTTGTGATTGCGGTACGCGGTTTAACCAATTGTTAACAAAATAGTTCTCTGTTCGATATGTTGGCAAGAGTTCAGTGCCATTGTTGTGGTGAATAAATCCGGCTTTCTCAAAAAGATCGGCATATGATTTCTCTTGCATCATACCATGTTCGTTGAAGTCGCCCATCAAAATGGTAGGCAGCGGTGATTCGTGTTTCAAATCATTAAAAAGTTTCTGCAACTGTTGCAATCGTATTTTTTCTGTTTTGATAAATTTGCTTGATTGGTGATGAAGATGCAGATTCAAGATGCGGAGCGGCCCTTTCGGTGTTTGTATGATAGTTTCCAACACTCCTTTATTGCCAATAACTTCACTGACTGAGAGTCCTTTTCTGCCAAAAGGAATAAATCGCACTGACGTAATGGGAAATGTTGAAAATGTCAGCAATCCGCCATTGTTGCGTTTGATCTGTGCTTGATGAATGGCATCATGATACCCTCTTTCTCTGAGATATGCTGAGAGCGCCGCGCGATGTTCAAGATCCCATGACTCTTGAAAGCATATGATTTCCATATGTTGATCGCTTAGCAAGTTGCCAATTTCAAGCAATCGCTTTTTTCTATTGCGCACAAACCACAACGGCAAATCCCAAATATTATAACTAATTATCTTCATACAAAAGTTGTTCCTATCAGCAAACCGATCGCTCCAACCACATAGCCGGCAAGAACATCGCTGAGATAGTGAACACCGAGATACAGTCTGCTAATACCAATAAGCAGTATCAGTGCCACTCCTAGAACCAAAACAAGTATTTTTATTGGAGTAGGTATCGTTTTTTTTCTCAGCAAATAGAACAACAAAAAGCCGTACAGTGCCATTGCTGCTGTGGCATGACCACTAGGAAATGAATAATCAGTTTCGATCACCAGACCGTGCAGTGGTCGAGCCCGATGAAACACCATCTTTGCAACATAGGTGATACTTTCAGCAATACCCAGCGTGATAATAAATGCGACAAGAACTTTCTTTTGTTTTTTGTACAAGAAAAATATACTCACAAGTATAAAAATGATCACCGCTGTCTTTGGGTTACCAATCATTGTCATCAGTTTAAAAAAAACCGTTCTCCCGGGAGTTCGAATAGTTGAGAAAAAATATCCGGTTGCAGTATCAAAAACATTAATTATCGTCATCATAGCTACTATAGTACCATTACTAATATGAAGACGAGATGAAGTTGACTTTTTCTATTTTAGTGAGACAATGTGAAAAAACAAAGGAACTATGAGCTTACTAGCAAATCTTGCGAATGTGTCCCAGGACAGCATTCGCCCAACCCTATTAAAATCTATACAAGGAGGACGACTGATCAATGTTGATCAAATTAAATTCGCAACAATCACTCAGACACAAAATCTTTTAAGAGACGATGCTATTAAATTAGCTATCGGCATTATGAGAGCGGCAGGTTTGAGCGCTGTTATGATCGCTTACAAAACAAGCGGTAGCGCGTCACATGTACGAATTGTTCATAAGCCCACTATTTTCAAAAACAAACTGGATGACAATGGTTGTCATCCACAGTGCCTGTCGGCCAACAATGAAGAAACAGAATACTGCATTCTTCTTCATCAAAAACTTGTGTAAGTAAAAACCAGAAGGTCCGAATCTAACACGTTCGGGCTTTTTCTTTGCTTATTTTTCTTCCACTGCTGTCCTGACAATGCTATAGGCCAGTGCCGGCACTCCCAGCAGCTCCCCCATCTTTTCTGCCAATGAGCGCATGTAGGTACCCGATGATACCGTTGTTCGGATAGACACTATTTGCACATCAATCTCTCCATCCTGTTCTTGGATTTTTTTCCACTGTTCCAGTATCGCTTCTTGGCGAAAATCTCCATACACCTTTGAAATAACTTCCATGGCATTGGCGAGCAGTTCTTTTAGTGCCACTTCTTTTATACCTATCATTTCCAATGAATGAATCGTGATCTTCTTTACCGGTAGCTTCACTTCATTGCCGGCACGCGCATGCACAAACAACGGCTTGCCGTCGACAGGTCGTGATGAATAGTGCGGATACACGAGCTCTGTCAGTGACCGAAGTTGTTCGATCGTGTTTTTTATCAGCTCATCTTTAATTCGTTCAAAACGATGCTCTTCTAGAGTATTGTTTGTCAGCAGTCCAAGCATATCGCCGGTATCGGTACTCAAACCAAGCAATATAACAACTTCATAGGTTTTTGAAGCGTTCAGCAGGTGATCTTTGTGAAATCGCGCTATTCCGGACAGAATAGGCACAATACCCTCTGCCATAGGGTCCAAACGTCCCGCATAGGTTAGCTTGTCATCGGCACTGAAGTTGTGTTCTTCGCGAAAGCGACGCAGCATGACAGCCAGAGTCTCACCGGAGTTTTTCCAGAATGGAAAAACTCCCTCCCTGTATTGACTATTTTTGCTTTTTTCGTTATTATGCAAGGGCATTATCTTACTATATATACTTTGAAAGAACGAATCAACAAACAAATACGCGCGTCAGAACTTCGTGTCGTTGACGCAGAGGGAGAAAGTATCGGCATTCTTCCTCTTGAAGAAGCGCTTGCGATGGCAGAAGCGCAGGGTGTGGATCTTGTAGAAATCAACGCGCAATCAAAACCGCCGATCGCTAAAATTATTGAATTCGGAAAATACCTTTACGAACAAAAGAAAAAATTACAAAAAGCCAAAAGCGGCGCCAAAGCCAGTGAAACCAAGTCTATTCAAATCAAAGTCGGTACTGGAGACCATGACCTGGAGCTGAAAGCTAAAACTGCTTCAAAGTGGCTGAAGGAAGGTCATCGCATAAAAGTCGAACTTTTCCTTCGTGGACGTTCGAAGGGTATGGATGAAGCTTTTCTCAAGGAAAGACTTGACCGGGTCTTGCATTTTGTGACAGAACACTATAAGATTGCAGAGCCGCATAAACGCTCTCCCAAAGGCCTGGCCATTGTGATCGAGCGAGACAAAAATGCAAAATAAATCCAGAAATACCATACTATGGCTACAAAAACCAACAAATCATACACAAAACGCCTTAAATTGACCAAAACAGGCAAAATTATCGGCCGCACACCGGGTTTTAACCACTTCAATGCCAAACAGTCTCGTACCAAGCAGCTGGCTGGCAAAAAAGGACAAGCATTCCCAATGACCGCAAAGGATATTGCACAATTTATCCCACACCGATAATCTTTATATAATATTTAACTAATCTACTACCATGACACGCGTAAAACGAGGAACCATAGCAAATAAGCGCCGCAAGAACGTCCTAGCACAAGTAAAGGGCTACCGTTTTGGACGCAGCACCAAGGAACGCATGGCCAAGGATGC
>DHXN01000008.1:12580-16385 GCA_002413705.1 Candidatus Nomurabacteria bacterium UBA5155 | reverse complement strand
AAGTTCATCGATGCATTGAAGAAATCAAACATCGAAGTTGACCGCAAGATCCTTGCAGACCTCGCTCACACCAACCCAGAAACATTCAAAAGAGTGTTTGATAAAGTGCAATAACAATAAATCCCCTCAATTGAGGGGATTTATTGTTATTTGTTAAGAAAATGTAGTAGTATTTACGCTGCATGATTAGAGTTTTTGTAGATGAATCCGGAGACCTTGGAACAAAAGAGAGGTATTTTGTGATCGCACTTATAATTCCTCAAAATGGTAGTCGTATTAAAAATATTATTAAACGGTATTGCGCAGAACATAAATGCGCGGAATTGAAAGCTTCGTCGATGACTTTTGTAAAAAAGCAGGATATCTTGCAAAAATTAAGTACAGTAGATGATCATTTAGTTTCTTATATAGTGGTTGATAAAAATAATATCCAGAACCAGAAACTACTTGAAGATAAAAATCTTTTATACAACTATCTTTTTCAATGGCTAATAAAGCCAATAATTAAAGCAGCGGGTTCTGATATAGAAATCATTTTAGACAACCATAGCATAAAGGTTAAGTCTCTTAACTCGTTATCGGATTACATAAGAATAAAAGCCTATGCCGAATGGGGAATTTCTTATAATATAACAATCAAATATATTGACTCGAGAGATTCTAAGCATGTACAGATGGCTGATATTGTTGCAAATACTATATATGCGCATTATTTATATAAGAAGAATAACGGCCTGTACGGATTACTAAGGATTGATAAATCGATTAAATTTCCAAATGGATTATTTAACCGATAATTGACAAACCTATCGTCCTATATAATACTAGTAGTGACGTAAATCTTATATGGAGCTTATTGCAAGTAAATGTCGTTTGCCGGCATCGAAATATAAGTTGTCTGAAAATGCCCTGAGGGGCATTTTCGCTTTTATGGTAAACTAAACAGATTAGTGGCCTAGGCCTCCGAGAAAGCCTTCTTTTTAAAAAGAAGGCTTTCGTTTTCATTGTTTAAAACTTTGATATTACTCAACGGTGAGCACTTGCGGGTAGCCGTCCTCTTTGATCAGCACGGTGTGTTCAAAGTGCGCGGAGCGAGAATTATCGATGGTTTTCAGAGTATAACCGTCTTTCATTTGGATGACATCCTCGGCGCCACGAGTAATCATCGGCTCGATTGCGATCACCATACCGGGTACAAGCTTGTCGCCCTTGCCCTTTTTACCATAGTTGGGAATATAGGGATCTTCATGGATGGCTCGGCCTACGCCATGTCCTGACAATCCACGCACTATGCCAAGACGATAGGGCTTCACGAAGTTCTCTACTGCATAGCCAATATCCCCTACCGTTCCTCCAGGAACAATAGCGGCAATACCTTCTTCAAGTGCAGACTTGGTTATGGAAAGAAGTTGTTTGTCCTTGGCAGCAATTTCACCGACAGGTACAGTGATAGCATGATCCAAAAATACTCCTTCATAATTCAACCCCAGATCGAGCGCAATAGTGTCACCTTCTTTTAAGACACGATCACCGGGTATGCCGTGCACCACCTCACTGTTCACCGACGTGATCAGACTAGCGGGGTATGGTCGGTCAGCACCTTCCGGCTTGTAGTTCAAAAATGCAGGAGTGCAGCCAGCTTCGATAATAAGTTTGTGAGCATATTCATTCAAAGATGCAGTAGTAATTCCCGGCTTCACTTCCTTTGCCACCTGCTGCAAAATACGAGCGAGTATCGGGCCTCCTTTTTTCAATCGCGCTATTTCGCTGTCGGTTTTTATGATTATCATATTATTTACCACAGTGCCGCTTCGGGCGTGTAGATAGCGTAAGATTCTTCCAATGGATTAAGCGGGCGTTGAAGATTCGTTGGTACAGTACCCTCTACAGTACCAAAGGTAAGGAATATGTAATCCGTTCCGTTAGACATATAAATATAACAGTGGTTACTGTCTGGAATTGGATCAAGAGGAAGGGTCGGAATATAGGTCGGGGCAAGATCCGGAATGTATCCGTTTGATCCAGTAACATCATGGGAACCGTATGCCGAACAGTTTCCCCACCACGTGCGACCGTTGGAAGGAAAGCTTCCGTTGTGGTCGTTCGCGTACAATTCAAGGGCGGTACGAATTGAATCAACAGCTGATAAGCGCTGCGCGTCCCGTGCCTTTGCCCTGGCACTATCAAGTGACGCCAGAATGACCGAAGCGAGTATACCGATGATCGCAATCACAACCAGAAGCTCGATAAGGGTAAATCCTCGTTGTTTTTTCATATGTTTAAATTATAACAGATTACAAAATTCCCAATTCCTGACAAACATCGTTATGAACATGCTCGATCGTCTGTTCCCCGTGAATACCATGGAACCGAACCAGGGAACTGGTTTTCAATAATTCAATGGCAGGCTCTACGCTGGTATGGAACCATTCGATACGGCTCATGATAGCGTGCTCGTGCTGGTCATCCGTCCTACCGCGATCTTTGATGCGAGCATATGCCCATTCATCGCTAGTTTGGAGATATATTACATCAATCACCCAATTATACAACTGCGCCGCTGACAGCAATAATGGCACCTCCTCAGCCACTCGCGGTGTGCCATCTACAAAGATGGTTGTGGAACCGTCATAGCTCTCCATGAGCTCATGAGCCCACATATGCACACCAAGGAACGCCGGCGGTAGTTTGCCATGTTCCATCAGTTCTCGGGTCAGATGAGCCGTATATGTCGTACTGGTAGCAAATTCACGGAACTTATCACCCGTTTCAATTGCAAAGAACTTGGTGGTAGGATCTTTCTTAAGAAGTGCTTCTTGAAGTAGAGCTATTTGTGTTCCCTTGCCGGCGCCGGACTGGCCGATGAAGAGATAGACAGGATGCATGAGGTAATTATACCCTAGTATTCTCCCATTTCCACCTGCGCATCGACACGTCGGATGAGGTCGATG
Source organism: Candidatus Nomurabacteria bacterium UBA5155 (assembly GCA_002413705.1). Lineage (GTDB taxonomy): Bacteria > Patescibacteriota > Minisyncoccia > Phycocordibacterales > UBA9973 > UBA4124. The sequence continues at coordinate 13,434 of DHXN01000008.1, read as the reverse complement.
ATAACAGAGACTACGATCAACAGTGATGTACCGCCGATAGCGAAAGCTGTGATACCTGTTGTGCTTTTCACAACCAATGGAAGCACAGCGATCACACCGAGGAACAGTGAGCCAACAAGTGTGATGCGAGTTACCACCGCGGCGAGAAAGCTGTTAGTCGCATCTCCAGGACGTGTGCCGGGAATGAACGCGCCGTTCTTCTGCAGATTTTCTGCAATCTGCTGAGGATCAAAGGTAACTGCTGTATAAAAGTACGTAAAGAATACTACCAGCAAGAAGTACACCGCTGAGTACCACCATGTGTTTGCGAGGAATGTTCCGAAGAATGTTGCCACGTGCTGCAGCCATACGTGTGAAGAATTCTGGAAGAGACTAATGAAAAATTGTGGGAAGAGCAAGAACGATGAAGCAAAGATGATCGGGATCACGCCGGCTTGTGTCAAACGAAGTGGCAAATAGGTGTCATCACCGCCAAACGCGCGAATACCGCGCACCTGTCGCGCATAGGTGATCTTCACCGGACGCTCTGCTTCATAAATGTATACCACACCGGCAATAACAAGCAGACCGACAGCAAGGAAAAGCATCACGATTGGCAGCTGATCGATGGTGAATGTAAAGAAGAATTGTGAAATTTTTGGAGGAATTTGTGCCAAGATACCAGCCAAGATGATCATGGATGGGCCGTTACCAACACCAAACTCACTGATGAGTTCACCGATCCACAGCAAGAGTATCGAGCCGGCGGTAATGATTGTAATATTAAAAAGAAGGGTTGGCAGTGACAGTGTCCCAATCGCGCCTTGTGACTGCAAGTATTTGATAAATGCAAAACCCTGCAAAAAACTGATTGG
>DHXN01000008.1:0-12386 GCA_002413705.1 Candidatus Nomurabacteria bacterium UBA5155 | reverse complement strand
CTCTTTCATTGAAGGCACCATCATACCGATCAACTGCATGATGATAGAAGCCGTGATAAACGGACTGACACCAAGCATGACGATAGAGAATGTCGAGAGTCCGCCTCCAGACACAACGTTGAAGAGACTGAGGAATTGATTGTTACCAAATGCATTAGTAATTGCACTGGTATCCACGCCTGGCACTGGAATAGTGGCAAGAAATCGAAACACTGCAAGCATTCCAAGAACAAAGAGCAATCGATTTCGAATTGCTCGATCAACGAACATCATTTTGAATTTTTTGAAAAATGTATTCATGATCTTGTTTGTTTTACATTAGGCTTTTACTGTGCCACCAGCTGCTTCGATTTTTGTCTTGGCAGTTTCTGATACTTCACAATCGTGAACAGTGACCGCGTATGCGAGTTCTCCCCCGCCAAGAATTTTGACTGCGGGGATCTTGCCACCAGTGCGGCGAATGAGTCCTTTATCAAAGAGTACTGAAGGAGTGATACGTGTGCCTGCCTCAAATGCCTTGGCAATAGTACTGAGGTTAATCACTGTTGCATCGATACGAAATGCTTTGTTCATATTCTTGCCGCGTCCGCGAAGCTTTGGAAGTTTCTTGATGCGATCGCGAAGTTCCGGGCGCTTTTTGTTGCCGGCACGTGAAGCCTGACCTTTGGTACCGCGACCTGAAGTCTTACCGCGTTTTGAACCGCGACCTACTGTCTTTGCTTTTTTATTTGCTGTTGTTCGTTGTAGTAGGTTCATAAAATTACTCTTTGATTACTGGAGCTGCCACTGCAACTGCTTCTCCTGTTTGCACGGGCAAGTCTGTTGCTTCCACTTTAGCAACTGCACCGAAGACATATTTAGTACTGATAGTTGAAAGAGCTTTCATGGTGGCGCGAGCGGTGTTGAGCTTATTCTTACTGCCAGAAACGATCTTTGCAGAAATATCTTTCAATCCACTGATGACAGCGATATCACGAATAGCTGCACCAGCTACAAGCCCCTTACCACCATTCGGGAAGATCAACACTTTAGAGGAAGTATACTTCGCATCCACACCATGATGAATAGAGTGCTTGTCAGTCATTTTGATTTTGATGGCATTTTTCTTGGCATCTTTCAAAGCTTTGGCGATAGCAAGCGCAGTGTCGTTACCCTTACCTGTACCAAGTCCGACAACACCTTTCTTGTCACCAATGATCATAGCCACGGCAAAACTCATACGACGTCCACCAGCTACCACGCGAGTCACGCGGCGAATATTAAGAATCTTTTGGTCGACATCTTTTACGCGATCAGCAAAAGATTTATTGTCGCGTCGTGGGCGACGGTCTCCTCCCTGTCCTCCTGCACCGGCAGTATTGCGGTTGTTAGAGTATGGTCGTGATGGGGTTGTTGTTGGTGTTGTTATAGTCATATATTACAGAAAAATTTAAAAGTCGAGTCCTCCTTCGCGTGCGGCATCAGCAAATGCTTTGATGCGACCGGCGTATTTAAATCCGTTACGGTCAAACACTGCTTTGGTCACACCTTTGGCTTTTGCAGCTGCTGCAAGTGCTTTACCTGCTGCAATTGCGCCTTCCATTTTTGTACCTTTGGCCTTCATATCTGAAGTAGCAGCAAGTGTTACTTCTGCAACATCATCGATAAGCTGCGCGTACATATAATTGTTTGAACGAAATACAGAAAGTCGTGGACGAGCATCTGTCCCTGAAATAGTAGCACGGATTTTGCGCTTGATGCGGAGTTTCTTTTCTTGTGGTGATTGTTTAGACATATATTTTTTCTTTATGCACTCTTCTTACCTGCCTTGCGACGAACAACTTCATCGTCGTAGTGAAAACCTTTACCTTTGTATGGTTCTGGTTTTTTCATGGCACGCACTGATGAAGAAAACTGACCGACTAATTCCTTGTTGATACCGGTCATGGTGATGTTGTTCTTTTCTGCAGTCACAGTGATTCCTTCTGGAATTTTTACTACAACAGGGTGAGAAAATCCGAGTGCGAGATTGAGATTACCATCTTTTACTTCACTTTTGAAACCGACTCCTTCGAGGATCAATTTCTTGGTATATGGAGTGTTTACGCCAGCGATCATATTTTTCACATGTGAAGCATATGTTCCCCAGATTGCACGAGCAAATGGATCATCGCCTTTTTGCGCAAACGTTACCAAGCCATCAGCAATGTTGATCGTTACCACATCCTTGAAAGGCTTTTCAAGTGTGCCAAGAGGACCTTTCACGCGAAGCATTCCTTCACTGTATGTTACTTCTGTATTTGTTGGGATGACCAATTGTTGTTTTCCTACTCTACTCATATATTTTTACCACATGGTGAATAATACTTCCCCGCCGACCTGTTCTTTGCGAGCCTGTTTATCACTCAAGATACCTTTTGGTGTTGAGAATACCGTGATGCCGAAACCATTCTTTACAGGACGGATTTCTTTTACACCTGTATACATACGGCGTGATTGTTTGGACATGCGTTTTACGTCATGGATCTTTGGACCTTCTGGTGTATAAGCCAGCTGAATTTCCAATACTGAAATGTTGTTCTTTTCTGTTTTCTTTGAAGCGTTCACAATAAAGCCCTGTTCTTTCAAGCACTGCGCGATGGCGTACTTAAGTTTTGAAAACGGGATCACCACAGTTTCTTTTGAAACCATTGAGGCGTTCTTCATTGTGATTAGCATGTTTGAGATAGGATCCATATATTTATTCGATTACCAAGAAGACTTACGAATGCCGGGAATCATTCCTTCGTTAGCTAATTCACGGAAACAGATACGACAAAGTCCGAAATCACGCATGTAGCCATGACGACGACCGCAGCGAAAGCAGCGGTTTACCTGACGGGTACTAAATTTAGGCGTCTTTTGAGAACGCGCAATTACTGATGTTTTTGCCATAATTGTTGAATATCCCTGAGAATATCGCGTAAAGCTTTCTTTGGTTGGGGCAAAAGGTTACTAAAGCACTGAACAAAGAGAGAACTACGGATTGATCAAGAACTCGTGTATCCTAACAAATAAGACCATTTTGGTCAAGGGTCAGTTCCCTATGGCGTAGTTTTTATGATAGACACCGTAGGTACTTCCACCCTGACACGTCGTTTGAATATGAGCAATGTCTGCAGCAGAGGGATTATTCAGGGTGGCAGACAATGAATATTGCTGATTATTATTGCACAAATAAATCATGTAATTCGGATATGGCAAAGGGTCAAGCGTCATACTACCGAGAAAGCCTGCGTTGGTCAGCGCAGGAGTGACACCTATTTGATAGCTACTAGGATCACCATCTTGATAGTTAAGCCATCCTTCCCCAGTATTACGCCAGCCTGCATTGGCAACCTGAAACGTACCATATTGGTCATAGTACATTTCAAGTGCCGTTTGGATTGATACCAATTCTGACTTCATTTTCACATCTTGCGCCTTGGCCCGCGCCGAGTCCAGAGATGCAAGAATAACAGAAGCGAGAATGCCTATGATTGCGATAACGACAAGGAGTTCGATGAGGGTGAAGCCTCTTTGTGTTTTCATATAAATGAATAATAACACATCGGAAACATATCAAGTATGTGGGAATAGCAAAATTCGTATAGAAAAAAAGCCGGTTTCCCGGCTTTTAGTAGGTTTGCGTGTTAGGCAATGCTTTTTTGAAAATTTTCCGTATGGGGAGCAAGCATTTTAAGCGGCATCCCGATTCTTTTCAAGAAGAGCGTGATTTTTTTCTCTTTCGGCATCAATTGATGATCCGTCTTGAGTAGCAGAACAATGCCATTTATTACAAGAACAAACACTGGAGGAACTAATAGTTCTACCTTTTTTATCCTATGAGAACCAAATATACCATAAGTAAATTTAGCACTTATTCCCTCTCGAGGACTGACCGTCGCTGGTTTAATACCTAACTGATCAAGTTTTCCGAGTACTTTCACGGTATCAGGGGTTAAGAGTACGCTATCAATTGGAACTCTTTCCCATTCTTTTCCATTCTCGGAAGCAGCCATATCAGTATTACCCGGCCACATTTTTGGGATATAAAACCATTGAATGTTTTTGCGCAAGTGATTGTAGTACCAGTCGCGAAATGGTAATAACGGAATAAAATATAAAACTCCCAGAACAACACAAACTTCGACAAGATGATAAAATTCAGCTCGAATTTCACTCGCGTCCTGACTTCCTACATCCGATGAAGCAGGTCCTGTAGCATCACTTTTTCTCGTGTCTTGCACCAATGGATGGCCAGCTTGAGCTATTGTAGCAACGCCTTTCAGCGCAAAAACAAATAAAATACATCCGAGGACTGCCCATAATACATTCCATGTTTTTTTCGGCAGTGGTACGTTGAGCTTAGTGCCCATCTTGTCAAAGATACCGCTTTTGCATACAGGTACTGTACCTTCGTCTATATCCGTAAGGATATAGTTTGTTTTGGTAAGGCTTTCCAGTCCGGAAAAATGCGACGAAAAAGGTACTTCGGCTGCAATTGGTAGGTCGTGGATTTTGCAAAAATCAAGCGCTTCTTCTAGGGTGGCATTGTAATGATCGTACTGTACCAATTCTTGTCCAGTATATTCATGATCAACCTCTTCCACCTGACACTGCAAATGACATTGCGGGGTACCTACTTCTACCACCTTTGTTTTAATTGGCTGATCTAATGAGACAGATGCACCTTCGTCAGCGACAGGTTGCATAGTGGTCAAATCTGTTTTTACCATTAAGGCATCAGACTTAGTTAACTGAGTTAATTTCTTGCTTTCCATCTGTATTAGTTTTTAAAGTTTTTTTAAAGAAAAATTAAGTTTTTTATAAAGTAACACTATTTGATTAAAAAGTCAATAAGTGTGAGGCCATGAGAAAAGCCCCTCATTGAGGGGCTTTTTCGATTCTTATTGTTTAAAAGGAATACCGAGGTGAGTGTAGAATGCGATTGCTTCTTCCTTGGTCTTGGCAGATGACACAAGAGTGATAGCGAGACCGAAAACATCGCGGAGATCTTCATCAGCAGTTTCTGGGAAGATCGTGTGTTCCTTGATACCGAGTGTCATGTTACCCATGCTATCCACCGATTTCTTGTCGAGGCCGCGGAAGTCTTTGGTTCGAGGAAAAGCGATGTGTACCATCTTGTCCAAGAAATGCAACATGCGCGTACCGCGAAGTGTCACAGTGATTCCAACTGGATCTCCTTCACGAATCTTGAAACTAGCCACTGACTGCTTTGCCACACGAAGTGACGGCTTTTGTCCGGTGATGCGAGCGATACGATCAGCAACAGTGTTGTTCTTCTCACGATCTTTTTTCATACCACTACCAGTACCACTTGAAACCACGATCTTTTGAAGACGAGGGGCTGCGAGCTTATTTTTGTATTCAAATTGCGCAAGGGCAGTGTGAGTTTCTTTTTGTTTTGCTTTAGTTAATTCCATATATTTATTTTACTTCGCTATTTAAGTTCATTTCCGCTTTTCTTGGCAATACGAACATTCTTACCGTCAATAGACTTGCTGCCGATGCGAGTAGGCTTGCTGGTCTTCGGATCGATCAACATCACGTTTGATGCGTGAATTGGCGCTTCCTTTTCAACAGTACTACCTTTTTCAGTCTTTGACTTTGGCTTGATGTGACGCTTGGTCTTGTTTACACCACCAATAGTCACGCGACCAGTTGCTGTGTGTACTACGTCGATCTTGCCAGTCTGACCTTTGTTCTTGCCGGCGATTACTATTACATTGTCTCCTTTTTTGAGTTTCATATACGTGTATTTAAATTAGAGCACTTCCGGCGCTAGAGAAATGATTTTCTGATAACCGCGTTCAGCAAGCTCGCGTGGGATCGGACCGAAGATACGTCCAGCCTTTGGCTCCTTCTTGGTCTTTTCAACAATCACGACAGCATTGTCGTCAAAACGAATGTATGAGCCGTCTTTGCGACGGAATGCATTTGTTGTGCGAACAACTACACCGTAGACAACGTCTTTCTTTTTAATAGCCTTGCGAGGTTCTGCTTCTTTGACAGAAAGCACTACGAGGTCTCCGATACCGGCATAGCGACGACGTGAACCGCCAAGTACCTTGAAGATAGTACCTTTCTTACCTCCGGCGTTGTCTGTGATTTTAACTTTTGATCCAGCTTGTAACATATATCAACTTTTATTGCGCGATCGCGAAATGCTTATCTTTTGAAATAGGGCGTGTTTCGACGATTGCTACCTGGTCTCCAACCTTCACACTGTTGGTTTCATCATGCACTTTGTATTTCTTGGTGATTTTGAAATATTTCTTGTATTTTGAGTGCTTCACAAAACGAGTAACCGCTACAACAGCCGTCTTGTCCATTTTGTCAGACACGACAGTTCCCTTCAGAGTCTTTTTAGTTGTTGCTTTGGTTTCCATAATAGTGTTTGTATCTTACTTATTTTTTACGATTTGTCGAGCGATTGATTATGCGCGCTCGATAATGCGAGTTTTCACTGGCAATTTAGTTCCTGCCTTGCGAAGTGCTTCGCGAGCAATGGCTGGCTCTACACCGTCTACTTCAAAGATAATGCGGCCCGGCAAGATTTCCACGTGGTAGCCTTGCAATTCACCTTTACCTTTACCCATCGGCTGCTGTGCGGCCTTTTCGGTAAATGGTCGATCAGGGAAGATGCGAATCCACATGCGGCCAACTTTTGTCAGGTGACGACTTGCGGCTTTACGAGCAGCTTCAATTTGATTTGAAGTAATGCGTCCCATCTGTTCTGTCTTCAATGCAAATGAACCAAAATTGATAGCAGTACCGCGTGTTTCCACACGAGTACTCATATCAGTACGTTTCTTTTGCCATTTTCGAAATTTTACTTTTTTAGGGAATAACATATATCAACTCTTATTTAGCTTTTGTATCAAAAACCTGACCCTTGTAAATCCATACCTTGATACCGATACCGCCGTATGCCAAGCGCGCAGTCTCACGAGCATAGTCGATGTCAGCACGGAATGTCTGAAGTGGAACAGAACCACGCTTCAATACTTCTGAACGAGAGATTTCTGCGCCGCCGAGACGACCACCAACATAGAACTTTGCTCCTTGCACACCGCGCACTGCCATCACTTTTTCGATCAACAGTTTCATCACGCGACGATATGGCAGACGCTTTTCAAGACCTTCAGCGATCATGTATGCCACAATCTTTGCATCGCCGTCAGGAGCTGACACTTCTGCGATTTCCAGTTTGATATCGTCAGTAATAGTAAGTTTTGCACGTTTCAATTGCTTTTCAAGATCAGTCTTGAGTTTTGTAGCACCTTCACCACTGCGACCAATGACCATACCTGGACGAGAAGTGCGAATGATGACACGGATCAATTTCTGGCCACGCTCGATATCAACACTTGAAACATAAAATCCGCGTAGACGTTTATCCAAATATTCACGAATAGCAACATCAACTTTGAGGTTGTTGACGTAATTTTTGTCGGTAGCGAACCAGCGTGATTTCCAATCACGAAGGATAACTAAACGGTGGGCATAAGGGTGGACTACTTTAGACATAAATTATTTACTTTCTTTTTTAACCTTTTGGTTCTTAACTTTCTTTTCCTTTGGAGCGACTTCTGCAAGCACTACGTCAACATGACTGGTACGCTTGTTGATCGGCTTCGCCACACCCATAGCACGAGGCATTGAGCGCTTGATAACAAATCCTTTGTTTACAGTGATATTCTTGATCATCAAGTTCTCGGCAGTTGCACCAAGGTTTACTGCATTTGCAGCAGCACTCATGATGAGCTTCTGAATTGGTTCTGCGCCGCGCTTTGGCATATATGAAAGTACCACAGTTGCTTCAGCAACGTGCTTGCCCTTTATAGCTTCGGTGATAAGACGAACCTTGCGGGGTGATTGACGATAATTTGAGAGTGAGGCTTTCATGATTATTTCTTCTTAGTGTCACTAGTTGCCTTAGCAGATTTTGCGGCAGTGATTTCAGCTTCTTTTTTCTTCTGGTCGATATCCTTCTGCATCTTACCACCGTGACGAGTAAACTTGCGAGTAAGAGAGAATTCTCCTAGACGGTGACCCACCATGTCTTCAGTAACCAACACATCGATGTGCTGCTTGCCGTTGTGTACCCCAAAAGTAAATCCAACCATTTCTGGTGCGATCTGACTGTCACGTGACCACGTTCGAATAGCACCTGTTTGGATAGGATTTTTGCCTTCGATTTTTTTGAGTAATTTTGGGTCAACGTAAGGACCTTTTGAGAGTGATCTTGTCATACAAATATGGCTAATAGCGAGATAAAAAGAAGCTCGATTTGAGCTCCACTATCTTAGCAGATTGCAGCGTAAAGTCAAATGATTTATAGCAAATGGTTTATAAGAGACCAACAATCTTTGGTAAAAAGATACTACATCCCACCAAAACGGCACCAATGACGGCCAAAAGTACCGCTCCAGCAGCCACATCCTTCGTGTCACGGGCATAAGGGTGGTATTGCGGACTAGTGAGGTCAATATCGATTTCAATAGCCGTGTTGAACGACTCAGCAACGAACACCCCTGTCATTGCCAGTACTAATATGGCCCATTCGACAGCAGTAATGGTGAAAAAAATGCCCATCACTACCACTATTGCCGCCATAACCAGCTGAATCCAGAAATTATGCTGCGTTTTAAGGATTATTCTCATTCCTCGGATCGCATACTTGAAGCTCTTCCCTCTGGCCACGATCGAAAACGCTTCCTTTTCTGAGATATGTTTCGGGAGATGTTCCATATTCAGTGAGTATAGCAAGAAAGTGGCGCTAAAAAATATTTCCAAGACGTCTCTCGCAGGACGACTGGTCCGAGAGCAGCAATTTTTCAGCAGAAAAATATGCGTACGACGCAGGAAATATTTTTTAGCGCCACTTTCTTGCACAAGTCATCAACATGGAGATTCCCTACAAAACAAAAATCCCCATTGGGGATTTTTGTTTATTAGCGAGTGCCGTTCTTGCGACGGGTGATAACGTTTTGGTTTGAGTACTTCTTCGGAGTACGAGTACGTACACCGTAGGCTTGCTTACCGTGACGAGTCTTTGGACCGCGACGGAGACCAATACCTTGGCGTCCTTCACCACCTCCGTGTGGGTGGTCTACTGGGTTCATGGCAGTACCACGAACGGTAGGTTTGATACCACGCCATCGTGAGCGTCCAGCCTTACCATACTTCACGAGCTTGTGTTCATCGTTTGATGCCTCACCGATTGTTGCCCAGCAAAGGTCTGACACGCGACGGATTTCTGTTGAAGGCATTTTGAGCTGAGTGTAGCCATCATTTTGCGCAATGATCTGTGCAAATGTTCCGGCAGAACGAACAATCTTTGCTCCTGCGCCTGCTTTGAGTTCGATATTGTATACAAAAGTTCCAGAAGGAATGTTTTTCAAAGGCAGGCGGTTGCCGATTTCGATCGGAGCATTTTCGCCAACGATGAATGTTGATCCAACAGTTACCCCCTTAGGAAGTACTACATAGCGCTTTTCGCCGTCCTTATAGACTGCCACGCCAATAAATGCTGTGCGGTTTGGATCGTATTCAACAGTAGTAATCTTCGCTGGGATGTCATGCTTGTTGTACAAAAAGTCCACCAAGCGGTATGCGCGCTTGTTACCTCCACCCTTGTGAGTAGCAGTGATGCGTCCAGTGTTGTTACGTCCGCCTGTTCGCTTGATGCCGACAGTAAGAGACTTCTCTGGCTTGCTCGCAGTAAGCACTTTTCGGTAATCAATAGTAACGGTGTTACGACGTGATTTAGTTGTTGGTTTGTATGTTTTCATTGCCATATAATAACTCGATTAGATGATGTCGACCGTAGTTCCTTTTGGAAGGAATACATATGCTTTTTTAGTAAATTTACCAATTCCGACATGACCACCGCGGAAAGTAGTTTTTGGCATTACGTTTACAGTATTTACTTTCAAAGGAGTTTTCTTGTACTGAGTCTTGAATGCTTTCGCGATCTCCGACTTGGTTGAGCCGACTGCCACGTTGAAAAGATAAATGCTGTATTGAGTATTGTTTGCAGCTTTTTCAGTAACGCGAGCGCTGAGCAAAATACTAGGTAGCACTTTCTTTGTTTCTTCAGTTGTTGTCTTCTTTGTTGCCATATCTGTATACTCTTTTGTTATTGAATCTTAGATTCCAACGCTGCTACTGTTTTCGCTGGGTCGACTATTACCACATGATGGAATGACATTGTTACAAGCGCGTTAAGGTCATTAACAGTTAGTACTGTTACACCCCCGAGGTTGGCAAAACTCTTTTCAATCACAGCATTGTGTTCAGGAAGAACCATCAAAAGTGTTGTTGGTTTTTTAGAACCAAGCTTTTCAAAGCCTTTAATAGTTGCAAAAGTAGCGAGTGTTGCATTTGCATCCTTAGTTTTCATCGCATCAAATGCGATTGAGTCCACAAGAAGTACTGCGCTGTCAGCAAACTTGCGTGAGAGAACAGTGAAGAGAGCTTTGACACGCATCTTTTTGTTAATCTTCTGAGAGTAGTCCTTGTCATTGCGAGGACCGAAAGTTACACCTCCACCAATCCAGATTGGAGAACGGTTTGAACCGTGACGAGCACGTCCTGTTCCTTTCTGTTTCCAAGGCTTTTTACCACCACCAGATACTTCAGAGCGATCCTTTGTGTGAGCTGTACCTGCGCGCTTGTTAGCCTGCATTGCTACTACTACCTGGTGAACAAGGTCGGCATTCCATGCAAGTCCGAATACCTTCTTTGGCATTGCAAAACTTCCTGCACTTGTACCTTTCTGGTTGTACAGTGCTGCATCAAGAGACAGAGGAGTTGTCTTAGTAGTTACTTTTTTAGTTGTTGTCTTTTTGGTTTCCATATATTTAAAGTTAGCCAACAATACTAATTACTGTACCGCGACGACCCGGTACTGCACCACTAATGTAGAGCAAGTTGTTTTCTGCATCCACAGCAACGATTTTCAATCCTTTTACTGTCACAGTATCTCCACCCATACGTCCTGCCATACGCATACCTTTTGGCACATGTGTGCGAAGACCGCCACCAATACTACCTGGTTCGCGTTCTGAGTGCTTTTGACCATGAGAGCGAGGTCCTCCTTTAAAGTTATAACGCTTCACTACACCTTGGAAACCTTTGGCCTTTGATGTGCCGGAAACTGTTACTGAATCACCTTTTTCAAATGATTCAACGGTAAGAGTATCGCCGATAGCCGCTTCAGGTGCTCCTTCTGTGCGGAATTCCTGCATTTCCTTGTAGCCCTTGCCAGCGAACTGACCAAGCTGGGCTTTATTTACGCGAGATTCCTTTTGTTCCACAGTACCAACCTGAACAGCTGTATAGCCATCGCGATCGATAGTTTTGATACCAGTTACAACGTTTGGCATAGCCTTTACGATAGTGACAGGCGCCACTTTACCGCTCTCATCAAAGAGTTGGGTCATATTCACTTTTGTTCCTAATATATATTTCATACTGTTTTGTGTTCTTATCCGGGTACCTATCCTGAACTGAGTCGGGATCGGTGAAGAGATAGTGGACCACTTAAATTAACAAGTCCCACGATTATACACGGTATTTAAAAATCCGCAACTTTGACAGCTATAAAAGCCTATATTACACTTAAAGTCTATTTGGGTTGGCTCACCGCAAGCTCAAATTGTATCCACCTATAGAAAAGAGCATCCCCCTTAAGGTTCCGTCCTTATGGGGACTTTTCTTTTCTGTACCCAAGGGTCTTCTCTAAACTATTCATAAACTGTAGATAAGACCGGGTTTCCTGAGATCTTAATAATGCAGAATATTTTTGATTATTGGGGACTAAGACATTTTTAAGCTTTTGTTTTGATATTAAGTGTTTTATTAGGCAATAAAAATCCCCATCACCTGACACGATAATTGCCTCATCAAATTTCTCAATTTCAATCATTGTTTGCAATACCAATTCAGCGTCACAGTTGCCTTTCGTGTGGCCATCATTGTATTCCAAGGTTGGCTTAAATATGCAGATATATCCTGCCCTTTTTAGGAAATAATATAGATCTTTGTTTGATTCCATGTATCCAATGAAAATATACGCTTTCTGTACTGCATATTTTTCCTTTAAATAAATCCTGAATTTTTTAAAGTCCAAAATCCATCCCTGCAATTTAATATTGAGGTTGAGATTTTGACTATCTATAAAGGCATAATTATTTTCTTGAGATATCACCTTAAGACAATAGCATTTGATATATCAATATTTTTATAAGGAATAATAAAGAAAAAAAAATGGTTGCAATGGTATCAGAGTTATGCCAATATGTTCGGAACCGTGATCAGTGCACGGTTCCGAACCAAAATGATGTAAAACAAAAAAC
>DHXN01000016.1:21115-21574 GCA_002413705.1 Candidatus Nomurabacteria bacterium UBA5155 | reverse complement strand
TGCATGGCCGTCGTCAGCTCGTGGTTTGAACTGTTCCCTTAAGTGGGCTAACGAGCGCAACCCTCGTTGTCTGTTACAAGTGTCAGGCAAGACTGCCCAGCCCAAAGACTATATCCTTCGGTGTCTCTAGAAATAGTGGCCATCGGAAGATGTGATCCGGATGTTCTGTGGTAGAACGAAGTATTTATATTTTGTTCTACCACTGAGCATCTGGAACTCTACGGGTTCTCTATGGTAGGAATAAAGTATTTATATTTTGTTTCTACCATTGAGGACCTGTCCGATGTAGTTTTCGGGCTGGGAGGAAGGAGAGGATGACGCCAGGTCAGCATGTCCCTTTGATATCTGGGGCCACACACATAATACAATGGTTACTACAATGGGATGCAATGGAGCGATCCGGAGCCAACCCTCAAAGGTAGCCCTAGTTCGGATAGGAGTCTGCAACTCGACTCCTTG
>DHXN01000016.1:12554-20918 GCA_002413705.1 Candidatus Nomurabacteria bacterium UBA5155 | reverse complement strand
AACTCGCCTGCATGAAGTCGGAATCGCTAGTAATCGCAGGTCAGCCAAACTGCGGTGAATACGTTCTCGAGTCTTGTACTCACCGCCCGTCAATTCAAGGGAGCCGGTAGTACCCGAAGGCTCTTCATAAGAAGGGACTACGGTAAGATCGGTGACAGGGAATAAGTCGTAACAAGGCACGGCTAGCGGAAGCTGGTCGTGGATTAACTCAAATTGAGATAGTTGTTATATCGCTTTGCGGTATAATGATTGATACGGTTGATTCTTTTGCACCTAGTGCAAGAGTGATGTTTTGGTAACTGACTTAATAGTTACTCCTTGCCACAAGGTTATGTGGCAAAAATCCATTGCGTGATTCTATAGAGCACACAATGGTAGACTGAAGCAATATAAAGATGGTTTTATATGGTTAAGAAAGATTCTGCAACAATTCACTACGTAATTTTCATACTATGCATCATAGCAGTACCTTTATTGGTACTGCTATTTTTGCATGTTGGGAGGGCTACGCCATCCCAACCCATACTCTATGATGGCTCACTGCATATCCCCATATCCATTGCCGATACTGAACAGTCCCGCGATCAAGGCCTTTCAGGTACTGTCTCTTTACCCACAAATACCGGCAAACTGTTTATGTTTGATACACCCGGCAGCTATGGCTTTTGGATGAAGGATATGAATTATCCACTCGACTTGGTCTGGATCGATAGCAGTATGAACATCATTGCAATCACACCAAACGTTGCTGCCGATACCTATCCACAAATTTTTTACCCGCCATCACCGGTGCAAGAAGTGCTCGAAGTCAATGCACATTTTTCTTCGCAACATGACCTTTTGGTAGGACAACACCTCACTCTTCAAAAACACTTTGATTAAAGGACGTACGAACATTTTTCTTTACAATATTTTTATTTTATTTCCTTACATCAAAAATGCTGCAAGATAATATGATGTGCTGAAACTTTTCGATATAATAACTGGACATGGCAATCACGCTCATCAAAAAAAGAGGAGGATCAACCACTGAGTTTGATCGCGTGCGCATTGAAAGTGCCGTTGCAAAGGCATATGAGGCCCAGGGTACTCCGATCGATGAAATCTCACTCTCCATACTAGTAGACCGCGTAATGGTAGTACTGGAACATAGTTATGATGATGCCAGACTGATCCCGACTGTTGAAAATATCCAAGACGCCGTTGAAAAGGAGATTGCCCGAAAGGGAGATTTTGAGGTTGCAAAAGCCTATATTTTGTACCGAGAAGAAAGAAACAAAGAGCGCAGAAGAGACATTTTCAAAAAAAGACTATCTTTAAAGCCATACGAATATCCTGAACTGTATGAATATGTAAGCGCTATCAGACATTCGTACTGGATCCATACTGAATTTAATTTTGTTGGTGACGTGCAGGATTTCATGGTAAATGTTGATGAAAAAGAGCGAAACGTTATGAGAAATGCCATGCTTGCCATTGCACAGATAGAAGTAGCAGTCAAAACGTTCTGGGGCGATATCTATAAAAAGATGCCCAAACCAGAAATTGGAGCGGTAGGGTCCACTTTTGCAGAAAGTGAGGTACGTCATACCGATGCATATGCCCACTTACTTGAATTGCTTGGACTCAATGACGCATTCAGAACGATAAATGAAATACCCGTTCTCATAAAGCGAGTACATTATTTAGAAAAATCTTTGACAAGTGCAAAAAGTGAAGACAATCGAGAATATAGCCAATCAATCCTACTCTTCTCATTGTTTATAGAACATGTTTCACTCTTCTCCCAGTTCTTAATAATGATGTCCTTCAATAAGTATAAGAATTTGTTCAAAGGAATATCAAACGCTGTCGAAGCCACCTCAAAAGAAGAACAAATTCACGGCTTATTCGGAATTGATATCATTAATATCATTAAACAAGAACATCCAGAATGGTTTGATGCAGCATTTGAAAAAGAGGTGATTACGTTATGTGAGGAAGCGTTTGAGTCAGAAAAGGAGGTAGTGGAATGGATTTTTGAAAAAGGAGAACTGGACTTTATCCCCAAAGTGGTTGTTATAGAGTTCATCAAGCAGCGATTTAATAACTCACTCCAGAGTATCGGTATCAAAAAAATCTTTACCACCGACCAAAAACTCCTCAATGAATCGGACTGGTTTTATGATGAAGTTATTGCGACAAAGCACGGAGACTTTTTCAATAAAAAATCGATCAATTACAGCAAGAAGAGTAAAAGCATTACCAGCGAGGATCTCTTTTAAGAGAAATCGAATTATCAGATAAACCACTAAGACGTATCATATGTATTGGCTAAACGAAAACAGTAGAAAATTTTTATCAAAAGGGTATCTCGTAGGAAATATCACTGCTGAAGAGCGTATCCGAGAGATTGCGGAAATTGCAGAAAAACACTTGGGTAAGCCAGGATTTGCCGACAAGTTTTATGATTACATGTCTCGTGGTTTCTATTCGCTCGCTTCTCCTATTTGGTCAAACTATGGACTGGCACGCGGGCTTCCGATCAGCTGTTTTGGAAGTTACGTTGCGGATGATATGTCTCGTATTCTGTATACGCATGCTGAAGTGGGCATGATGACAAAATACGGCGGCGGCACATCTGCAGCTTTCGGAGGGCTTCGTCCTCGTGGCTCAATTATCAAGGACAATGGTCACTCTTCTGGAGCGGTTCACTTCATGGAGCTTTTTGATAACCTCATCAATATTGTCAGTCAGGGTTCAGTGCGTCGCGGGCATTTTGCGCCGTACCTTCCGGTTGAACATGGTGATATAGAAGAGTTTTTAAATATTGGCAAGGAAGGACATCCGATTCAAGAGTCTACGTATGCAGTGACGGTAGGCGATGAATGGCTTAAGGCAATGATTGCTGGTGATCAAGACAAGCGAAGAGTGTGGGCGAAAGTCATTCAGCGAAGAACGGAAATCGGTTATCCGTATATTCTCTTTAGCGATACGATAAACAACAATACTGTTGACGTGTACAAGGACAAGAATATGAGGATTCATGGCAGTAACCTGTGTTCTGAAATCTGCCTTCCTACCAACGATGAACTTTCATTTGTCTGCTGTCTTTCTTCTATTAATCTTCGTCATTACCATGAATGGAAAGACACTGATGCTGTTGAGACTTTGGCCATGTTTCTTGATACGGTTATTACGGAATTTGTGGCACGTCTTGAAAGCTTGCGCGATAGTAATGATTCACAAAAGCAGTCCGCCTTTTACTTCATGCAGCGAGCGCATAAGTTTGCAAAAGAACACCGCGCGCTTGGTCTCGGAGTACTAGGTTGGCATACCTTCCTTCAGGAAAGTAATATCGCAATGGATAGTCATGAAGCAGTAGTATTAAACGAGGAAATATTTGCTCTCATTAAGGATCGTGCATACAAGGCATCCGAAGCCATGGCAAAGGAATACGGGGAACCGGAAATCTTGAAAGGCTATGGTCGTCGAAATACCACACTTCTCGCCATTGCTCCTACTACATCATCCGCGTTTATTTTGGGACAAGTATCTCAAAGTATTGAACCGTTAATGTCAAATGCATTTGTTAAAGACGTGGACAAGATGAAGGTCACGATTAAAAATCCGACACTTGAAGCATTGCTTGAAGAAAAGGGTACGAACACATCAGAAGTATGGACAAGTATCCGTGACAACGATGGTTCAGTACAACACCTTGATTGTTTAACACACCACGAAAAGCAAGTCTTCCGTACCTTTAGTGAAATTGACCAGAAGGTTATCATTGAGCAGGCTGCGGCACGTCAGAAATATATCGACCAGGCGCAATCACTTAATATCATGATCGATTCGACAATGTCGACAAAAGACTTAAATGCACTGTATCTCTATGCGTGGGAAAAGGGTATCAAGACGCTCTACTACCAGCACAGTATGAATGCCGCACAGCAGTTCGGTAGAAAGAAACTCCAAGAAACAGATGCAAAAAAACCCAAAGTAATTATTGTTGCTCAAGAAATCGAATGTCTTACTTGTGAGGCGTAAGTGCCTGTCACTATTGTCATTTGGCACGATATCCGTATACTGCAGAAGTTGTACCGAATGATCGCTATGCTTGCATAGAGGAAAGTCCGAACACACAACGATTTGATTCGTACGGGTAGCGGGTAACGCCCGTCTATCGCAAGATACGAGGTGCGAACAGTGACGTCGGAGCAGAAATGCAAAGACATCCTTCGGGATGAATTTCTATAGAGATATAGAAAATGAAACGGCTAAATCCTTACCTGTGTGCAAGGCCGTGTCTCGCGCAAGCGAGAAGTGCCGCTATAGGTGATTGGCAACAATCATCACAGATAAATGATCATCAAAACAGAATTCGGCTTACGAGTGCAACAACATGAGAAAACATCCTTCGCGGGATGTTTTCTCTTTTTTAATGCAAGTATCTGTAGAGCCCGGCATCATGATATTTCTGGTTTTAAAACGGCCAGCCCCCGCCCATACCCCGATTATTAAAACCAGAAATATCATGATGCCGGGCTCAGCTCTCGAACACATTTCATAAAAGAAAGGCATCAAAACATTGTTTGAATAATTTAAATATTTCACGGAACACTCGCAGCACGTCTTATCAATTTTCAAAAATCGGGGTATGGGCGGGGGCTGGCCGTTTCGAAAATTGATAAGACGTGCTGCGAGTGTGTTATAAATAATTAAACGCAACTAATTTGCATTTATAAAAACACGAGTTATCCACAGCTTCGCACATATATTTATTGCACGCATGTGTTGTGCAAGAGATAATATAAGTACGAGTGATGATAACGCGTTATCACAATAAAGTGGTCGATCATCACCGAAGATTAATAGAAACATAATATTTACACTTATGGCAATGAAAAAGAAAGTAGCTAAGAAGGCTGTTAAGAAAGCAGTTAAAAAAGTTGCTAAGAAAGTAGCTAAGAAAGTTGCAAAGAAGTCAGTAAAGAAAGTAGCAAAAAAGAAAGTTGCTAAGAAGAAAAAATAATTTTTCTTTTACTCTCTAAACTCACTCTCTTTCCACTTAACAAAAAGGCCTCCTTTAAAAAGGGGTCTTTTTGTGTTAAAATGGCCTTCTATGGCATTTTCACTACAATCCCTATTTGATACTAATAAGGTTAAAAGTTACCAAAACAAGACCTCCAAAATAGGCTCTTTTGAGGAACGTTTGTCAACTCTTTCTGATGAACAATTTCCCATTGAAACAGACAATTTGAAGACTCGTCACTCACAAGGTGAATCACTCGATGCATTGCTGCCCGAAGCATTTGCGCTAGTACGCGAAGCGGCAAAGCGAACACTGAACAAGCGTCACTATGATGTCCAACTTGTCGGAGGTGTAGTATTGCACGAAGGAAACATTGCCGAGATGCGTACAGGTGAAGGGAAGACGATGGTTGCAACATTGCCTGTATATTTAAATGCACTGGCAGGACGCGGTGTACACGTGGTAACAGTGAATGACTACCTTGCTCGCCGTGATGCGACATGGATGGGACAAATTTATAATTTCCTCGGACTGTCTATCGGCGTGATCAACGATCAGAATCAATCATTCGTCTATGATCCTACTCACCAAGAGTTCGATGAAGAACGCGACGAAGAAGGATCATTCAAAGTTATCAAACAATTCTTGCGCCCGGTCAGTCGCAAAGAAGCATACCTGGCTGACATCACCTATGGTACCAACAGTCAGTACGGTTTCGACTATTTGCGCGACAACCTGGTAAACACCAAAGAAGAAATCGTGCAGCGCGATCACTATTTTGCCGTTGTCGACGAAGTGGATTCGATTTTGATTGATGAATCTCGTACGCCACTTATTATTTCTTCTGCCATTGCTGATTCAGAGAGCCTCTACAAGACTGTTCGTGATGTTGCCAATAAAATGGAACCGGAGAAAGACTTTACTGTCGATGAAAAACTCAAAGCTATCACGCTGACTGATGACGGTATTACCAAAGCCGAGAAATTGCTTGGCATTGAAAACATGTATACCGAAAAAGGTATCAAATATGCGCACTATTTGGAGACAGCAGTTCGTGCTCGCGCATTGTTCCAAAAAGATAAAGACTATGTGGTGAAAGACGGTGAGGTGATCATTGTTGATACATTTACAGGGCGTATGCAGCCGGGCCGTCGTTGGTCAGAAGGTTTGCATCAGGCCATTGAAGCCAAAGAGGGAGTAAAGGTAGAACAAGAAACTCGCTCTGTTGCTTCTATTACCTATCAAAACTATTTCAAACTATACGAAAAGCTCTCCGGTATGACTGGTACCGCCAAAACCAGTGAGGAAGAATTTATGAAGGTGTACAACCTGGGAGTGATTTCTGTGCCGACTCATCGCCCAATAGATCGTATTGATCATAATGATCTTATTTTCCAAACCGAGAACGGCAAGTTTGAAGCGATTGCGCAAAAGGTGAAAGCACTCAATGCCAATGGTCAGCCAGTATTGATCGGTACAGTATCTATTGAAAAAAACGAATTGTTGGCCGCATATTTGAAACGTGCCGGTATTCCGCATCAAGTATTGAATGCCAAGAATCACGAAAATGAAGGATCTGTCATTGCGCAAGCTGGACGAAAAGGCAATGTCGTCATTGCTACCAACCTGGCCGGTCGCGGTGTCGACATTATTTTGGGCGGCACACCATCAACTCCGGAAGAACAACAAGAAGTGAAAGATCTTGGCGGTTTGTTTGTCATCGGTACTGAGCGACATGAAGCTCGCCGTATTGATAACCAGCTGCGCGGACGTTCTGGACGTCAGGGTGATCCGGGCGAAACGCAGTTTTATGTCTCACTTGAAGATGAACTGATGCGTGTCTTTGGATCAGAGCGCCTAAAAAGTATGATGACTCGCTTTGGTATGCCGGAGGATCAGCCTATTGAAAACGGTTTCGTTTCTCGCGCCCTTGAGTCAGCTCAGAAGAAGATTGAAGGATTTCACTTTGATGCCCGCAAGAATACCTTGGAATACGATACAGTGCTTTCATTCCAGCGAACTATTATTTATGGCCGACGCCGTGCCATGGTAGAAGGCGATCGCGGACATATTATGAGCAGCTTTTATGCACTCGATGCACTGGAAACATTGGAACCAATCGTGAAGGAAAAGATCAAGCTGGTAGGGGAAGATACTTTCTGGGAACAGGTTCGTCGCGTCGTTCTTTATACAACCGACACTCTTTGGGTAGAACATATTGATACCATGGAACACATGCGTCAGTCTGTCGGACTGCGTGCATATGGTCAGCGTGAGCCGCTGGTTGAGTATAAAAAGGAGTCCACTAAGCTGTTTAGGGAGATGGAACAACGTCTAAAAGACCAGGTTATTGCTATGGTTATGGCCATTTCTAAGTAATTGTCCGCGAAATAGCTCCAATCCCGGATACAGCCTTTAGGTATAGTCTTATAAGACAATTAATTAGGTAAATCGTCAATGTTTATTGTGTAAAATACCCTTATTAAATAAGGGTTTTTTTAGTTTGACACATGTTTTTTTCATTGTATAACCATTGACAATAAGTTCGCTTTGTGCTACTATATCGGCAGGTTCGTAACCTTCATTGGTTATGAATTTTCTTTTCCTAAGTTCCTCCGGAGCTCAACCGGAATCTATGAGTTCAATAAAACATTCAATCACTCGATCATTTATCATTATCCCGTTGATGGCTACTACATTATCTATGTCCGCGTTTACCGCGTCTGTAAATAATGCAGTTACCCCAACAGTATCTTCAGATCAATCAAGCATTTCTGGCACTGCCGACGCAAAACCTGCCTCGGTTGGTACAGACACCGACTTACTTAAAAAGAAAGAGAGTGAGGAAGCTGCTAAAATTGATGCCTATTTTTCACAAAATGGCATGCCCCTTGCAGGGTACGGTATGGAAATGGTGACTGACGCTGATGCACACGGTGTCGATTGGCGACTGATCCCAGCAATTGCGATTCGCGAATCCACCGGCGGACTTCATCAATGTAAGTCCGTGACCTATAGTCCGTTTGGATTCGGGTCATGTCATATCAGTTTCAGTAGCTATAACCAGGCTATTCAGAACCTCGCTACCAACCTTGGTGGTGACAATCCGAATACTGCAAAGCACTATGGAGGTAAATCAACTGATGCTATCTTGAAGGTGTATAACTCGGTCATCCCAGGTTATGCTTCCCAGGTAGAAAGCATCATGACAAAGATCGGTAACACGCAGGTACCGGCTACAACAGCCTAATCCTGTAGATTACACATAACCCAAAAGCCCATTCCGAAAGGAATGGGCTTTTGGCGTATTTGCAATAAAATAAGGAAACCTCGCCGCGGCCTCATAATGA
>DHXN01000016.1:11693-12454 GCA_002413705.1 Candidatus Nomurabacteria bacterium UBA5155 | reverse complement strand
TCATTATGAGGCCGCGGCGAGGTAGTCTATTGACTTTTTATTCAAATATGCTAAAATAAAATCAAACAAAACATTAAAAAATGATGAAAAAGATCTTATTACTTTGCGCAATTGTTTCGACAATTACCCTATTTTCTTGCAATAAAGAAAAGGTTATCACCCCAAAAGGTACAATTACGATCACCTCTCCCAATGGTGGCGAGACGTATCATACAGGTGAATATATTACCGTTACCTGGAAAAGTGATCACTTACCTGTTGGTAGTATTGTATTGGCCCGTATTGAGAACACAATCCCACTTTATGGCACTTATGGTTATTACTTATTACCTCAAAATGAACAGGGTGTTGTCTTATTCAATAAAGATGTACCCACAACAGCTAATGATGGAACAGAAGTGTTCCAAATCCCTGTCTATGTAAGCGATATATATCGCTATACTGATCCTTCTGGTAATCAAAACTATTCTTATGGAACAGGTTTCAAAATTAATCTGATTGTTGTGTATCCTGCCAATGGGGAATGGACTACGGTTGACCAGAATGTCGGAACGTTTGAAACAGTATCAAAAAATTTCTTTACTATCATACCAACGTATCCTGATGGGTGTACATCAAGTGTGGGATACAGTACCACAAATGGTCAGCCCTGCAATGTTCCTTCGCATTAGAATGTAAAATCAAAAAAGCCCCTTGCTTCACAGCGAAGGGCTTATTTTTTTACATACATCAGATAACACTTCCCCATAACACTCATTTTG
>DHXN01000016.1:0-11567 GCA_002413705.1 Candidatus Nomurabacteria bacterium UBA5155 | reverse complement strand
CAAAATGAGTGTTATGGGGAAGTTCTCTGGGTTGAGTAAATTAAAAGGAGCAATCACACATATGATTGCTCCTTGGATTGGTTTAATAACTTCCAGATCTCGAACTCTTCCTGTTCTTCTTCTGTTAGTTCTTTAAACAGTTTTATTTTACCAGTCTTTTTCCTTGATTGTACGATTCTTCCTATACTACTTTTGAATTCCTTAAGCGTATAGCCTCTCTTTTTTGCCCATACGTTATAGAAATGTCCAACGGCTCTCAAAAATAAAACGGTAGTTTTCTCTTTCGGGTATTGTTGCTTTAAAATTTGATAATGATCGCAAACTCTTGTTGCGATATCATCCAATGTTGGTTCGAATACGCTTTGTGACATAGAACAATGATTTAGTTGAATTTATTATAGCAAATCCTACAGAAAAGTCAATGTCTATAAAACCTTTATATCATCAATCATTATAGTGATTCGGTCGCCGCGCTCAGCCACAGAACACTTCATCGCAGCCACGATACCTTCTTTAACAAGCGAGCTGAGTTTCTTAAATGCCTCAGGGAAAATGACTGCTTCAGCCACACCGCTTTTATCTTGGATAGTCAGAAATGCCATTTTTGAATTATCTTTTTTGGTCATGATGATCTTTGCTGTATCAATATGAGCGACGATGAGCTGATTCTTGTCGAACTTTTTCTTGATCAGTCCTGCGATAGTGGTGGTGGCTTTTTTTAATTTGTCATTATGCGAATCAAGCGGGTGTCCGGAAATGTACAAACCAAGCAATTCTTTTTCCCAGATTAATTTTTGCATCATTGATGCAGGTGCTGCATCAGCAAGTTGCAGGACGCTTTTTGGCTTGTCATCCAGATTGTCAAAAAGCCCGCCCTGCGACGCATTGCTGAACTGTCCGATACCTTTATGAAATGCCAGTAGATTCTCTATGTTGGCACAAAATACTCCGCGTTCGCCAAATGCATCCATCGCACCGCACATGATCAATGCTTCAAGTGATTTCTTATTTAAATTTCTATGTTGCACACGCTCCAAGAAGTCCTCGATACTAGTGAATGGTCCGCGTGCCTTGCGCTCTGCCACAATTGCCTTACCGATTTCTTCGCCAAAGTTTTTGACATTGCGAAGCCCGAAACGAATATTACCGGTGACCTGGTCATTTTCAACCACTACGGTGAAGTCCAGAAATGATTCATTGATATCCGGTGGCAGCACTTTGTACCCCATGCGATTGGCTTCAGCGATGTACTCACTGCATGTCTCGATATCACCTGACTCGGCGGTCATACAGGCAGAGAGATACTCGGCAGGGTAGTTGGATTTCAGATAAGCTGTTTGATATGCCACCATGCCGTAGCTGGCCGCGTGAGCTTTGTTAAATCCGTATGCCGCAAAAGGTTCAATCTTTTTCCAGAGATCGTCAGTTTGGTCTTTCGTCAGTCCGCCATATTCTTTGCAGCCCTTGTAAAATTTTTCCTTTTGCTCTGCCATTTCCTTTGGAATCTTCTTGCCCATGGCCTTGCGGAATTTGTCAGCGTCGAGCCAGGTATAGCCAGCCAGGCGAATAGACGCCATCAGCACATCATCTTGGTACACTAGCAGACCATATGATGCCTCTAGATCATCAACAAGGCGTGGATCGGGGTAGGTAATCAAACGCGGGTTCTGCTTTCTTCTGATGTATTCCGGAATCACTTCCATCGGTCCTGGTCGGTACAGTGCCACCATCGCCATCAAATCCTCAATTTTTGCCGGCCGCAAATCTTTGATGTACGCCGTCATACCGTCACCGGCCATTTGGAATACGCCGACAGTTTCTCCACGAGAAAGCATAGCAAACACTTTTTCATCATCCAAAGGAATAGTGTCGATATTGATATCAATACCACGAATCTTTTTCACTCGTTCAATCGTGCCGGAAATAAACTGCAAGTTTCTGATGCCAAGCATATCGAACTTCGGCAGGTTCACCACACCGTCACGCCCACCGGAGAACATATCATACTGGGTGATGATTTTATTATCACCTTTGGTATCGTACTGGATAGGGGTGTAGTCGGTGATGTCAGGTGTTGGTGCAATGATCACACCGGCAGCGTGCACGGAGATGTGACGAACATTTCCTTCAATTTTTTTGGCCATGTTGATGATCTCGGTGGTGGCTCGATCAGTATCATAGAGTTCTTTCAGTTCTGGAATAATTTCCAGTGCGTAGTCTATGGTCATTGGGAAGCCTTGTGACCCCATGGGAATCATTTTTGAAATTTGATCACCGATTGCATACGGGTAGCCAAGCGCGCGCGCCACATCACGCACTGAGCCGCGCGCCGCCATCGTTCCAAATGTACAGATCTGTGCCACGGCACCCATACCGTACTTCTCGCGAATATACATAATGAGGTCATCACGGCGATTGTCGGCAATATCCAAATCAATATCAGGAATGCCGGGGCGAAGCGGGTTCAGGAAACGCTCGAACGGCAGTTTGTATTTGATTGGGTCTACTGTGGTGATACCGGTCAGGTATGAGACTAGTGAACCCGCCGCAGATCCTCGAGTGTTGGTATAAATACCCATGCTTCGCGCCGCTTTCACCAGGTCGGCCTCCACCAGGAAGTATGAAGAAAAACCTTTGGTGAAAATAATATCAAGTTCAAATTCAATGCGATCTTTGATGATGCCTTCATAGCTATAGTCTTTTTCAGGCAGTCCTCGCATCACAGCATCGCGAAGTTCACTGTCATATGTTGCACCTTCGGGGATCGGATAGGTAGGAAACTTCCAAGGAGCAAATTCGATTTCCAGGTTTACACTTTCTGCCAACTTCACAGTGTTTTCAATTGCACCGGGAACATCTTTAAAAATTTCGATCGCTTCTTGTGTGCTGATGAAAGAATAGTTACCGGCTTTCATTGACATCTTGGCGCTACCGACTTCACTGCCCGTATTGATCGCCACAAGCGTATCTTGAGCGTCTTTATCATCAATGTTGAGATAGTGTGAGTCCCATGTGCCAACCATCGGTAGATCAAGCTCCTGCGCGATTTGTATGATAGTCGGTATCAGTGGCATGTACCACTCTACGTCTTCATGATGCATGACTTCAACATAGACATTTTCTTTGCCAAATGTTTCTACATACCACAGCAACAGTTTTTTTGCTTCTTCGATGTTGTCATTTTTGAGATAGTTGATGAAGCGACTGCCGGGACAGCCAGACAAACAAATAATTCCTTCACTGTGTTCTTTCAGCAAGTCGGTGTCCATGCGCGGCTTGTAATAAAAACCTTCGATGTTGGCTTTGGAAACCATTTTCATTAAATTTTTATACCCGGCGTTATTTTTAGCCAGCAAGGTGAGATGGTATCGCTTTGCGTCTATACCTGGTTCTTTATCGAAACGTGTGCGCTCGGCCACATAGGCTTCCACACCGACAATCGGCTTGATGCCGGCTTTGCGACATTCGTTATAAAATTCAATCGCGCCGTACATCGCGCCGTGGTCGGTCAGTGCCAGTGCCGGCATACCAAACTCTTTGGCGCGCTTTACCAGCTCAGGAACTTTGGACAGTCCGTCGAGCAGGGAGTAGTGGGAGTGGGTGTGAAGATGAACGTATTGCTGTTCCATGATACCGCTAGTATAGCAGCGGAACGAAAGCTTTGTTATATTGACACTATGAAATGGATCGTAGGAATTGATGAAGTCGGCAGAGGGCCTTTAGCTGGGCCGGTGACGGTCTGTGCAGTGGCAATGACCTATAAAACATATGAGAAAATGCTGGCAAAAGAGTCGTGGGCTGAACTGACCGATTCGAAGCAGCTGAATGAGAGGTTGCGCGAGAAATGGTCAAAGCAGGCGCATGATTTGCAGACTAGGGGAACAATACAGTTTGCAACAGCGTCGCGATCGGCCGCTATGATTGATAAAAAAGGCATTGCCGTTTGTATTCGGGAATGTATTGCCGAGAATCTTGAAACACTGAATTTGGATCCGAAGAAATGTTCGGTGTTGCTCGATGGCAGTTTGAAAGCACCAAGCGCGTATATTCATCAAAAGACGATCATACGAGGGGATAGTAGTGAGAAAATAATATCATTGGCTTCAGTCATAGCGAAAGTACAGCGCGATCATTACATGATCGCGCTGTACAAAAAGCAGCTCAAAAACAATCGTGACTATGGCTGGGATAAAAACAAAGGTTACGGCACCAAAGCCCACATTCTCGCCATAAAAAAGCAGGGAATTACTTCTTTTCACAGAAAGTCATTTCTGACACGGATCATTATTTCCAAAGCAATGCGTACACGCCAAGCATAGCGGCAGTTTCGGTGCGAAGCACACGGTCAGTGATTTGCAAATGTTGGGGATTGAAGCTGTTGAGAATTGTTTCATCTTGCTCATTCCACCCGCCTTCAGGTCCGACATAGCACACTATTTTTTCTGGCAGATCGGTCAGTGTTGTGTTTGAGGTGATCGGATCAAGCACTACAGCATCAAAAGGATATTGTTCAGAACATTCTGTCAGTGTCATCGGGTCAGTGATGTGCACGCGTCGTGTGGCACCACATTGCTCAATCGCTTCGTCACTGATGGCTTGTAGGCGATTGAGGCGAACTGATTGTTTGACGGTACGACTGGTGATCAATGGCACGATAGTGTGCACGCCGATTTCTGTCAGCTTTTGCACCATCAGCTCAAACGCGTCTCCTTTGACAATACTGACTGCGGCGATAACAGTGCGAGGTGGCAGCGCAACTTCATTGATGGCAATAATTTTGCCGGTACAGGTGAAATCAGTCGTTTCAGAAAGTGTAACCGTGTACTCGGGACTTTCATCGACAAAGATCTGAATGTCTTCGCCTGGACGAATTTTTAATACGCGATTGATTTGTTTCGCCACGCGAGCGTCAGTAATAGTGACAGTGTCGCCAATCACTGAAGGAGGAATTATGTTCACCAGAAAACGGTGGATTTTTTTGTGGCTCATCATAATGGAATGTGAATAAAAAATGGATTGTGCGGCGCAATGAAGAAATGCACCAGTGCCGTTACCGCAAGTATCATAATAATGACGCCGATAATTTTGTTAAGAAAGACTGCTTTTTCATATCGCTTTCGTTGAGTGAATGTAACATATACCAAGCCGGACCACCATAGCAATGCACCGCCGAAAAATCCGATTGCAACCTGCGCGCGAGTGAAGAGGGGCTGATCAATAAATCTGTTTAAAAAAAGTCCAATGACACCAAATGCCAGATAGGTCGATGGATTGGTAAGTGCCAATAAAAATGAAGTTAGAAAGTGTGTATGCCACGGCAAGTCGCGTTCAATCGTTTTCAATGGATCCGCCAGAATCATGCGCAATCCGTAGAAGAACACGATCAGACTGCCGATGATAAATATCCAGTCAGGAATATGGTGAAAAGTATATCCAGAGTGATGCATGCCCAACAGGATGACAATGGTTGCCAGCGTATCAACCAGCACAATCGCAAAACCGGAAATAATGCCAGCTCGAAGTCCGTGCTGAGCAGTACGCTTCATGGTGATGATCGCCACCGGTCCGAGCGGAACGGAGATGAGAACGCCGATACCTACACCATACAGAAGATCAAGAAAAGGGAAATGCATATACAACAATAGTTTACACTATTTTTTTCATCATTCGAATGTGATAGTATTCTCGACTGATAAATATGACGGTGATGATGTTTACTATCAGTAGTAATACAGTGAAGAAAGAAAAACGTACCGACAGATCATAGAGTTGGTACAGACTAAATCCACTCAATAAAACAACTGCCAACGGATATGCCCAGAGTCTGTTGGTCAGCAAACCCCACACCAGTGTCATCTTCACAATACCGTGGCTGAAAAAATAAATCATGCCCATTGTTTGATTCTGGACGCTGATATGCATGATCACCGTTTGAATGATAGAAGAGAAAGGGTAGTGATAGAAGTACAAAATAGCGGTGATTTTCTGTTCAAATAGAAAAAAGAAGCCGGCAGTTATATCAGCCAAGGCTATACAGGCATTAACAATAACCGTAGCAAAGAACGCTTTGTGGAGAATTTCCTCTTTTTCTTCTAATTCCATATAGCCCTCAGTATACAGTATTATAGATATTTCTTCCCGTACTTTTCCATTTCGCTGATGATAGGAAGCAATTTTTTGCCGCTTGCGGTGATGCTGTAGCGAAGTTCACCTTTGGTAATAATCTCAAACTCTTCAAGACGTTTGAGTTTCAATGTCAGGGTGCGACTGCTGACACCGCCCAAAGATTCCAATAATTCCTTGAAACGCATAGGTTTTTTGATAAGATCGCGCACTACAAGCATTGTCCACATGTCGGACAACAGCGAAGCGACTTTGGCGGTAGGGCAGTCGGTACAGGCATTTGATTTCATATACGATGATTCTACCACTTTACAATTGAAAGTAAAGCTTTACAAAGTAAAGTGATAAGCATATAGTTCAGGTGTTATAAATAATCAATTAATACAAATTATGAAATCAGCCGATATTCTCGAAGCTCTCAACTGGCGCTATGCAGTAAAAACATTTGATACAAATAAAAAAGTCAGTGCTGAAGATCTCGCCACCATTCTGGAAAGCGCACGACTTGCACCAAGTTCAATCGGTATCGAACCATGGAAGTTTCTGGTGGTGAACAACCCGGAGCTTCGCGCGCAACTTCGCGCTGCCGGATATGATCAGACCAAAATCACTGACGCCTCACATCTTGTTGTGATCACTGCGCGCACCGACGCAAACAATCTTCCAGAAGAACTTGTTGCGCGCACGGCAAAGACACAAGGCAAGACTGCTGAAGATCTCTCAACACTTCATCAGATGGCTGCGGGTGCAATGTCCAGTAAATCACCGGAAGCACTTGACCTGTGGCTGAAGTCACAGTCATATATTCCACTTGGCATGATGCTCGAAACAGCGGCACTGCTCGGTGTTGATGCTTGTCCAATGGAAGGATTTGATCCAACAAAAGTTGGGGAAGTGCTTGGACTTGAAGCCAAACATTTGAAAGTAGTAACGATGCTCGCTATTGGATATCGCGGTGATGACGCATATGCGTCACTGCCAAAGACTCGTCGTGCATATGATGAAGTGGTTGAGATAATCAACTAACGTTCATGCAAAAAGCCTCCTTGCGGAGGTTTAATTACAGAAGGTTATTTCGAATCTTTCTTAAAGGTTGAGTTCCTGAGCCTTCCAGATAAGTGAGAATATAAAAATATACCTTAGCTCTACCATACTACGTACGCACGCCAATAGATACTATGCTTTATCCATTTTTGTGTCATAAAGCAGGAAGTCTATCTATTTGTCAATAAAAGCTATATAGTAAAGTACTAATTATCGAAATTAGGATTACTAAACACAACCTATAAAAATATGGATGACACAACAATGACACCTGAAATGACTGCAGAAGAAATCGCGGCAAAGAAATTGCACGATGAAACTGTTGCTGCTGAAGCGGCAACTCCAGAAGCTGCCGAAGAGGCTAATTCTGTAGAAGAAATTCCTGCTGCTGAAGAACCAGCTGCATAATTGCAACTTGTTTCAATAAAAAAAACTCTCACATTTCTGTGAGAGTTTTTTTATTTTTCCATATCACTAAATACAACCAATCGACTGACATGTGTTTTTTGAATAGCACTCCATGGTCCGGTACAAGTAATAAGATTGAGATGCGTTTTTCCGTCACTGGAAGTGAACACTGCTGAAGCATTGGCCTTCGGATCATATGTTTTAACATCGCGCACAACAAACGTTGTTGTGATGCCATTTTGATCTTGAACTAGGATCGTATCTCCTTTTTGAATGGTATATAAATTATCAAACACTGCAGGTATTCCGTGTGACCAACCAGAGTGCCCATCAATAACAGCGCTGCCCACCGCTCCAGGTCGCGGTCCGAGATTGAACCATGCCACATCATCAAGATTTTGCGGCACATCCATTGCTCCGTCAGGACTAGTGCCTACTGATTCAACAGCAGCATCAATACCAATACGCGGAATTTTTAAACGCATGGAAGATGCCACGCTAGTATGAATTGGTTTTTTAAACAGAGGATAAAAAACAATAGTCAGAGCGGACGCAAATCCTAACAAGCTAAGTAGTAACAATATGCGATTGGGTACAGATTTCAACTTATTTTTCTTCCTCGAACAATATAAGTAATCAGTAGCAGCGCAGAAAGACTCGAAATTATAATCACACTGGAAGTATTATTTTTTGTATCAGGAGGAAGTCCCGTGTTAGGCAGTGTTGCAACTGGTACTGGAACAGCTGCTATAGCTACCGGAGCGATCTGAATTTTTTGAGGTTGTGGACCATATGAACTGCAAGGATTCGGACCAGTCCAGAGACAGCCACCACTAATAGTGCCGGCTGTTCCTGATCCACCTGGAATGGGAGTTTGAGAAGTACAGGACGGCACTGTAATTGTGTCATCGACCACTGTTGTTACTGTTCCACCAAATGCCAATGCTTGACCTTTCCATCCTACATTGCTCTCCAATGTAATACCCGAAGCATCAATATTTGTTCCTACGAATGTAGAGTCTGCTCCCAATGTAGTGGCCTGAGTCGGTGCCCAAAAGACATCACAAGCTGATGCACCTTGCAGTGTCACTGCGGAGTTTGCTACTGATGTTAATGCGCCGTCAATTTTAAAAATATATGTGCCAATACCAGAGAGGATAATGCCGGCAGTACCGATACTAGCCGCTCCTGGACCTGAAGTACAGTAGACACCAGGAGTGTAGACACCGATAGTGCCGTGTGTTGTGTCAGTTGCAAGATCAATTGCTCCGGGAGCAAAGGTAAATGTGCAAGCTTGATTATTGATATTGCTCAAAGCGTTAGCTTGATCAGAGCCGGCCGTGGCATAGGGACTACCTGATCCATAGTTATTATGAGTACCCCCCGGCAATAGCGCTGGCCCTGTGGTGAATCCTACATCGCCGTTGATAGTGGTGCCAGCAGTGGTATTGGTGTAGGTACTAGAAAGAATACCGTACGTTGCCGCTGATCCTAGAGATGGGGTGGTTGCCGCGCTTGCGATGAGTGGGCTAGCGAAACTGGCTAGCATAGTCATAACCATAGTCACTATGACCATTTTTTTAAACTTTTTCATATATTTTGCAAGGGTTTTATTGATAGAATGATTAAACAGTGCTTTATTTAAATAGTATACCTTTATGACCCATTTGTATAGGAAACAAAAAAATGCCCCACATTGTGGGGCATTTTACTAAACTTTAGTTGTTTTATGAAGTTTAGAAGTATACTGCACATATGGACAATTTCATTCACACACTCGCCCCGTTCTTATTGTTACTAATACTATGGAGTCTCTTTTGGAAAGGGTTGTCACTTTGGCATGCAGCCAGACATGGACAGTCATGGTGGTTCGTGATACTACTCGTACTTAACACTATTGGAATTCTTGATATTATCTATCTTTTTGGTGTCAGAAAACTAACTTTTTCTACATTGTTTAGTAAATAACTCTGGTTTCATTCAAAATTTGTTATAATTCACAGCAATATGAATACCACTAGGACAGTTCTAAATAAAAAAGCCGAGTCATGGCGGCTCAGCTTTTTTAGGATTTTGAGTGATAGAAAAAAAGACAAATAAAACACAAAGTGATAAGATCTCGGCATGTGAGAAAAAATTCTCTAGCCTGCTTCCTGATTTTCATATTAAGATGTTTTACATAGGTTCACTACAATTAAACCTTTTAAACGAAATACTCGTCAAGAAAGTTTTCCCCATTCAGTGAGAAAATAAAACACCCTCAGATACCGCAATTATCTGAGGGTGTGCCGTTTGCCGTAGCAAAGTCGGCTGACTTATTGTCATTGGAAGCTTTCGCATCCACCACATACTACTATCGAGCATGACACTTAAGGGTTTATACGCCCGAACATACTGTCTACCAAAGCAGAGAACAAAAAGCTTGATTGAGATGATATCATATTTCTTACTGTTGTCAAACAATACAATTTTTTATTTAAATGCAAAGGACATCAACACAATAGTCAAAGCGTTCAAAATCACTAATGCAAAAATAAATACTGTTTTCGAATGTATTGCACTAGGGTTTATTAAAATAAAGACCGTGTAGATTATTGCAACAATCGCTGCACCAAGAAAATTTCCTTTTATCATAGTTTTATAGTTACGTTAATTAAATAGTAGACCTTTATAGATTATACGCTTCGTTGGATCAGAACGTTACTACAAAATAGTATTTCTTGTTGTAGTAGAATGAATATATGAGAATATTTACTACTGTTAAAATTCGAGCAAAAGAGGAGAGTGTTGAGAAAGTAGCACAAGGATATAAAATCTCGGTCAAAGCGTTGCCTGTGGACGGTAAGGCTAATGAGGCAATTAGAAAACTGCTCTCAAAACATTTTAAAGTACCACCATCCTCTATACGGTTAGTATCAGGACAGGCATCTAAGCATAAAGTGTTTGATATTCTTTAGAGGATGTTCGAACGTGGTTGCAATAAAAAACAGATATACGCAATGGCATATATCTGTTTAAGTCATTTTCATGGCGACCTAAGCTTACATCTCTAATAAACCAAGATCCCATAATACTTCGATAACTTCTTCGCCGACATTATCAACATTCTTCTTCTTAAAAAAACCATCAACATGGGTAAATGTAGGTTCCTGTTCCGCAAATACATACACCTTGGCGATTGGGTTTATTTCTTTGATTAGTTCAGCTAGTCTGTCTCCGCACTTTTCCGCATAGGAAAATTTGACATGCAGACTATCATGAAAGAAATTGCTGGTGATAACAGTAACCTCTCCTTCCTTAGGGATCAGGTTCAAAACATCTTCAAAATTTGAGTTGTAGATAATTCCTCCTGGGAACTTGTTGGGTAGGTTATTTTCAATACTCTTCTGCGCTGCTTTCAAGCAGGCAGGAACACTCTGGATGATAATAAGTTTCATTTCTAATTGCTTTAATTTCCCTCACCATACAACCTAACCTTGACTTTGGCAAGGGGGAAGGGTAGAGTGGGGGAAATTAAAATTGAAAAACTGAAATGAGAAAAATTATAGTGCAGCCCAAGGATGGAAAGCCCGCATTCTACTTTTCACCTCTTGATCGGGGAAGGAAGAGTGAGACGGTTACGACGGAAAAGTGCTTTCGCTGTTTTGGTGGAATGCTCCTCATGAAAAAGAGGGAAGGGGCAAAGGCGGAATATCCCCAAGCTGGTGTATACGTCTGGCATATCCTTCCTGGATGCAAGAACTACGTTACCGCAATAACGAAATATCTTTTTGAGCGTATCCAATTCATGTCTCAGTCATATGAATTTGAAACTATGTTTCGCTGCGGTGGGCTAATAGATACTCCTCAAAATGAGTATCGGTATGACCAGATGTATAAGAAGATAGAAACACAATTCTTATATCTGTTTCCTCATGTTCCTATACTTGGCGATACACCCCTACCAGAAACTCTTTTTATGGCATTGAGATTAGAAAAGGATCAATTCTTTA
>DHXN01000009.1:10258-46222 GCA_002413705.1 Candidatus Nomurabacteria bacterium UBA5155 | reverse complement strand
TCTTCGATGAAATTTTCTTCAATCATATTACGGAGTCGCTTGCGATCCTCATCAGTCGTTTTCTGCAAGTTTGCATAGTCCGCTCTCGCCCGCTGCCAGCCATCCAAATATTCCTGCTTCTCTTTTTGCAGTTCTTTAATCTTCTCTTTCAAATCTTTCACTTTCTGAGCACTGCCAAGTGCCACCCCCTCTTCATCACTCTCTACAAATTCCATATCCATATCTTCATTCGCACCTGCCCCAGTACCTATCTTTGGTGCCTCAATTTCTTCCGCCTGCATCACTACTTCTTTTTCATCATCTTTCATATGCTTGATTATACAAAAATTTAGTAAATAAAAAAGCCCTAAAAATCTCTATATGTCTTCTCACTTCTCTGGTCAACAGAAAGAATAATACAATCAGTTTTTGTCTTTTTAAAAATAATGCGAAACTTCCCCTTTCGAATACGAAAAATGTCCTTGCTGCCGACAAGTTTTTTTCCATATCGAGCTGACATTTTGTCAGTAAGAAGTTCTTCGATAATCTTTGAGAGTAATTTCCTTTCTTCGCTTGTTACCTTTGCCAGAAATTTCGTAATCGCATCTGACATTATGCCTTAAGGTGTTTTAATAATTCTTTAGCAGGAATTCCACCATGAGGCATTGCGGTAAAATCTCCAATTGTTTCCCATACTTCATTTACTGGTTCTAGGCGAAACGCAGGACGAGAACGCTTCATCACCAAAAAGCTCTGCCCTTTTGCAAGTGCATCAATATATTTCTGGGCATTCAAACGAAATTCTTTAAATGGCACAATTTGTTCAGTAAGCAGGGCTTTTGTATTCATATTTAAAGTTTAACTTTAGGTAACCTTATTGTCAAGCAAACAAAAACACCCTGTTTCCAGGATGTTACTTGCTTTTAACGCTTTGACCACTGTGGGGCTTTGCGGGCCTTTTTGAGACCGAATTTGCGGCGTTCTTTTGAACGAGGATCACGCTTCAAGAACCCTTCCTGCTTGAGTTTGGTCTTGTCAGATTCATCTTCTTTCACAAGAACGCGAGACAGTCCGTGACGAACTGCTTCTGCCTGAGAGTGAATGCCACTTCCAGATACGTGCACTGACACGGCATATGCCTTCTCAGTGATTTTGAAAGGATCAGTCACAATCTTTTGCAATTCTTCCGTTGGGAAGTATGTTGCAAGATCTTTGTCATTGATGACATAGCTCGCTTTTGAAGCCTCTGTCACGCGCACGCGAGCAGTAGCTGTCTTGCGACGACCGATTGCTTCCACGTAAATTTTCTTTGTTGCTGTTGCCATCTTATTATTTCTCTTGTTATTCAGTTACTGTTAGAGCCTTCATCATACCCTTCTTAAGCTTGTTGTCAGGAAGCATACCTTTCACAGCGATAGTCACTGCTTCTTTGTATCCCTTCTTTTCCACAACGTGTCCCATGCTGAGTTCTTTCAAGCCGCCTGGATAGCCAGAGTAGCGAGTGTAAAACTTTTCTAGCAATTTCTTTTCAGAAACTTTTAGCTTTCCTGCATTGATAACATTTACGGTGTTACCTGAAAGTACATTGCGAGCATAGTCAGTCTTATTTTTACCAATAAGAAGTGCCGCTACTTCTGAAGAAAGGCGTCCAAGTGTTTTTTCTGTTGCGTCAATAGTGTAATTCATAAATTTAATCGAGGAATTCAATTACGGCCATAGGAGCTGCATCACCCTTGCGAGCAGCAAGTTTGATGATGCGAGTGTATCCACCCGGACGATCGGTAAAACGAGTAGCAGTATCAATAAGTTTTGTTACTACTGACTCATTGTTATAGAAACCTGAAAGTAACAAACGACGATTGGCCAATGTTGGGTTCTTTGCTTTTGTAACAAGCTTTTCAACACTTGGGCGAAGTTCTTTAGCTTTTGCTTCAGTGGTCATGATGCGACCATGCTGAATAAGCGAAGCTTCAAGGCCTTTGATAAGTGCGTTGCGCTGGTTCTTTGACCGGCCGAATTTTCTGTTTACATTATGGTGTCGCATATAATTGTTTCGTTACTAGTCTTTCAAAGACAAGTTAAATTGAGCAAGAGCTTCTTTGATTTCGGTAATACCCTTATCACCAATACCGTCGATTTCAAGCAGGTCGTCTACACGCTTGCGAGCAATGCCTCCGACTGTGCGGATATTTGCTGCTGAAAGCGCATTGAGTGTGCGAGTTGAGAGTCCGATAGCATCGATGCGGTTCTTCAAAACGTCTGTGACATCTACTGAATCTTCGTCAGATGAAGAAGCAGTTTCTTCTTCTGAAGCAGGCGCTTCCATCATAGGAGTCTTAGCTGCAGTTGCTGCCTGTATTTCCGCAATGATCTTACCACTGTCCACAGAAACAATAGCTGCAAGCTGTTCAATCATGGTGTTGACTGATGTTTCAAGCGCTTCTCGTGGTGAGAGCGTACCATCAGTTTCGATAGTGAGGCGAAGTCGGTTGAAGTTAGTCTTGTCCCCTACACGCATTTCCTCTACGTCGTAGCTCACGCGACGAATTGGAGAGAAAATTGCATCCAAGAAAATAATACCAATATCAGCTTTCTGCTTGTGATGAGCGTCACGAGGCACGAAACCGAGACCGCGTTCAACTGTCAGTTCGACATTAATACCAGTCTTGCTGGTGATCTCACAAATATATTGATCAGTATTTGAAATTGATACCGCGCCTTTCGCGCCGATATCAGCCGCTGTCACGATCTTTGGGCCTTTTACAGAGAATGCTACTTTTACTGGTTCATCACCAATAAGTTGGAAGCGAACATTTTTTAAATTAAGCAAAAGAGTGATGACATCTTCTTTGACGCCTTCAATAGTAGAGAATTCGTGTGACACGCCGTCAATTTTTACTGCCGTAATAGCTGCACCTGGAAGTGAAGAAAGGATAATGCGTCGAAGTGAGTTGCCGAGTGTGTAGCCGTAGCCTGGCACCAAGCCATCAATTTCAAATACGCCCTTGTTACCGTCTTCAAGAATTGCTTTTGGTTTTGATGGAAGAATGATTTTTTGCTCGCTCATATAGTGGTATATAATAACATTATTTTGTAAATATTGCAACAGTGTGTCCTACTAACGACTGTAGAACTCCAGAACAGTGTCCAACTGAAGAAAACTTTCTTCGTTTTTTGGCTTTGCTACCACTTCTGCTTGAAGTGATTCAGGGGTAAACTTAAGCCATTTTGGCCAAGCGTAGCTCTTGAGCTTGCCTACAACATCAGCGAATATTGGACTCTTACGAGAACCTTCGCGGACTGCAACGATATCACCGATGTGTACAGTCTGAGATGGAATAGTAGTTTTCTTACCATTGACAGTGAAATGACCGTGAGAAACGAGCTGACGAGCGAAGCGACGTGTGTGTGCAAAACCGAGACGGTACACTACATTATCAAGACGATTTTCAAGTTCCTCATATAGTTTATCAATCACAGGCATACCTTTTACTTGGTTGGCCTGGATGACATAGTTTGAAAGCTGACGCTCACTAATACCATACGAAAAACGAACCTTTTGTTTTTCAATAAGCTGAGTACCGTAGCCTGACAATGCCTTTGGGCGCTTGCCTTTCCCTATCTTAGACTTTTTAGCCTCAGACAAGAGATATTTTGGAGTCTGGCATTTTTCAAACACTCCAGAACCCAAACGGCGACACATTTTATATTTTGCTCCTAAAATCATATATTATTTAAATTAAACTCTTCGAGGCTTCTTTGCCTTTGGACCGTTGTGCGGCACCGGAGTCTTATCTTTGATTGATAATAGTTCGATACCTGAGGAAACGAACGCACGGATTAGAGGTTCGCGGCCTGATCCAACGCCTTTTACCATAGCATTTACTTCTTTTATACCAGCCGTTACTGCCTTTTCAGCCAGCACTTCACCAACTTTTGAAGCAGCAAATGGGGTACCCTTTTTTGCGCCTTTAAATCCAAGTGAGCCTGATGAAGACCAAAAAAGAATATTTCCTTTCGTGTCACTTACCACAGCCTTGGTATTGTTAAATGTTGCTTCAATAGCCAGTATTGCAGTGGTAAGCTTTTTCTTTGGGGTGCGCGCAACAGCACGGCCGCGCTTGTCAGCGTCCATCAGTTGTCCTTCTTGAGTTGCAATTCGTTTTTTTCCCATGTTATTTATGTCTTACTTTCCTTACGACGACCGCTTGCCATTGTATTGCGAACGTTTCCGCGGATAGTTCGAGAGTTGGTCTTGGTGCGCTGGCCGTTTACTGGTAATTTCTTTGTGTGACGTGAACCGCGATATGACTTGATGTCTTTCAAACGTTTGATGTTGGCTGAGATCTCACGCTTGAGGTTGCCTTCAATAGTACGATCCTCGATATTCTTACGAATAGTGTTTTCTTGATCGATACTAATATCTGTCGGCTTTGTTTCTGGAGCTACGCCTGCGGCAAGAAGTACTTTGTTTGCAGTGGCACGACCAATACCGTAGAGAGTTGTAAGCCCGATATCAAGTCTTTTTTCATTTGGAATGGTTATACCTAAAATACGCATATATTACTAAAATTTTATTGTTTCTGCTTATGCTTAGGATTGTCACAAATCACCAATAAATGGCGATTGCGCTTTACAATCTTGCACTTGTCGCACATCTTTTTTACTGTTGATTTGATCTTCATAAAAATTAAGCTCAAGTTCTCTTAGAGCCAAGCCGGAGTAGTATATACCATTTATACTCTTCTGACAATACGACCTTTTCCACCGTATGGGTCGATCAATACTTCAACAGTATCGCCTATCAAAACCTTAATGCGATGTAGTCGCATCTTGCCTGCAAGATAGGCGACAATGATGTTTCCGCCATTATTTCCACTGGCAAGTTCCACCCGAAACATAGTGTTGGGGAGGGCTTCTCGGACAATTGCTCTAACTGGATCTTCTTGTGCTGACATTGACAAATGACACTATACTAAATTTTACCCTTTGGGTCAAGCATCTACTGACTTT
Source organism: Candidatus Nomurabacteria bacterium UBA5155 (assembly GCA_002413705.1). GTDB lineage: Bacteria > Patescibacteriota > Minisyncoccia > Phycocordibacterales > UBA9973 > UBA4124. Next base: position 41,230 of record DHXN01000009.1, on the reverse strand, counting down.
ACTACTGAATCTTTATGGTAATACGACTTGCTTTGTAAGGGAAATACAGCGCCCAAAACGGGTACAGACTGTATTGGGCGGTATCTATCTCAGGAATGCCCGATAAGGCACTGGTAAATGTGCCTCGAGCAATGCCTAATACTGCTTGCTGAACAGTGGACTGGGGCACCTCGGTAATGATTGTTCCTTGTCCTGAAACAGCAATGGTAATACTACTTGGAATATTGTTTGGATCAGTCGGCAGCGGCGATACCGATGTCACGGTAATGCCGCCGAGGTCAGGAATACTGACATTTGGATAGAGATGGTCGGTAATTGCCTTGCTTGCAATGGCTTGCTCAAACAAATCCCTTGGCATCAAATACGACACCATAGTGCCTTGCAGTGTGACCGGGAAATTTATAGTGTTGCCCTGCAACACTAAACTGCTGGTATTTATGGAAGTGAACTGCAGATCAGGAAATGTAATGAGATTGGTCGGAATTTGTGCGCGAGTTTCGCGCGAAAGCTTTTCTGTCAGCGCTGCCTGCAGTGTTGCTATCGCTTGTTGTTTATCAGTATCAGAAAGCGTATGTGTCGCACCATTTTGTCCGCCAGTGATTGCTCCTGATGTAGCAAAAAATGATTTAGCAACTGTGCCACCATAGCCGGCAATAGTAAACGTTGTGCCAGTTGAGTTATATGTTGGACCTACACCGTACGCCACAACTGTCACACTGGCACTGCCGGCAGTTTTTGCTGTACCAGTATAGCCAGGCACAGTGACGGTACTTTGAGTGATGTATTTGAGACCGTTTGCAGCAGTCAGTGTCGTACCACTTCTAATCGTCTTATTGCTTTTGCTGTATTGATTGAATATCACCACATGTCCTGTGGCTTTAGTGGTACTAGTAGTGCTGGCAGAACCAAAGACTTGGCGAGTCACACTGTCAGTCACGACCATTGTTTGAAAAGAAAGACGACCAGGATCCGCGGTTTTTTCATTGGCCACATCGAGATCAGTGTTTTGCATTGAAAATGGAATTTGGCGCTGAGTGACAGTCACCTTGGCATGAACAAAAACACTTCCCAGCACAAACAACAGACTAAGAAATAACAATGCCGCAGCAAATAGTATGATATTTCGCCAATTTGAGCGACGGGGTCCTTCACGGCCTTCTTGTGAGATTCGCTCGCGTATTGGCGACAGAGGTTCTTCTTCTATTACTACTTGTTTGGTTTCTTTTGCCTTTTGGTCCTTACGAATGACATCGTATAGTTTCATTGCCATATTATACCAAGCGTTCACTAAAAAGTGCTGCTAATAAAAGTGCCGTGTCCACAGGTTCTCCGCTGGTATTTTTTACACTTGCCGATAGTTGCAACGCATCTAAAAATATCGCTTGAATGTTTTGGGATACGGTACTGTGTTTCAGATATGCATCCTGCATGATGATGGTGGTGAATATTGTTTCAAAACGATTGTCCGCGCAGATATACACGTATGAAGGAAAATGAAAACCAATTTGTCCGGCTTCTATGACAGCTTGCAATGACTGCATCCAGGTTTCAGAAAAACTTTGCAATGATTTATCCACCGTTCGCATACTGCTCGGAGAAAGTTTCTTCAATCGATAGCCTTCGACAAGCGCTCGAGCTTCGAGACTGCTGCCAGTATGTGCGCTCAATGCATGATAGAGTTCGTAGGTACCGACAGGAAATGAGTGTTGAGAAAGCATCAAGCCATCTTTTACAAATGCCACATCGGTGACTTCTTCGCCGACATCGATGATCATGCTATTCGGTTGTACTCCGCCATTGTCACGAATCGCGACAAAAGCCGCATGCGGTCCAGTGGTGACATTGATCGGACGATCGCCGTAGCTGCGACGCAAGATACTGGTAAATCGTTCTACTACAATTTCAGGAGCAAGAGTAACAACCAATATCAGCTCCAGTGATTGCACTTTTTTGCCATAAGGGTCAGCACTTTCATAACCATTGAGTCGCACTTGCAACAATTGCTGCTCAACAACTCTGAATCCTTCGCCAAATGCTGTGCCGCTAGCGGTTGGTTGTTTCAATAAAAATGCAATCTCTTTTTCGATCAATGAATCCACCAGCCGCTTGGTGCAACTGAACAGTGTAGTTTTGTTGTACATGATGGTGCGTGTGTATGAGTTGTACCATGGTGAACTGAGCACCACTTGAATATATTCCGGATGATGCAGGTCGGCAGTGCGAACATGATCGATCACTACCTCCAGTGCTTTGGCAGTATCTTCAACAAAACGCTCAATATTTAATTCCTCTTCAAGACCACTGTCGCGACGTTCTTGTACCAAAAATGTGACAGCAGTGTTGTCACCACTGTTTTCTACCAGCGCATGCGCACCACCGACACTACTGGAACTAATATCAAAGACAGCCACAGCCTTTGTTTTGGAAGACATGTAAATAGTATATAACGAAATTATGAAAGTGTCGCTTTTATTCTGCGAATACCTGCAGCGACGGCTTCTTCTTTTTGAATGTTAAATGTTCCGAGACCGGCAGTTTGCTCGACATGAGGACCGCCACAAAATTCTTTTGAAATGGTATTACCCTTTTCGTCTTCGATTACGTAAACGCTGACGACATCTGGATACTTTGTACCAAATTCCATTTCTGCACCAAGTTGTTCGGCTTCAGCACGGAGCATTTCGCGACGACACACTTTATGATCAGTTTGTATCCATTCGTTAACTTGCTGTTCCACTGCCGTTTTTTCTTCATCGGTCATCTTACGATCAAAACTGAAGTCGATTCGCAATCGTTCTTCGGTGATATTACTTCCCCGCTGGTGTACTTCTGAACCCAATACTTTTTGCAATGCCGCAAGCAACAGGTGGTGTGCAGTGTGAAGCTGCATTGTTTTTTCGCCAGTGTCAGCCAACCCGCCTTTGAATTTGGCAGCCGCTCCGGCACGAGATGCGTCTTGATGAGCTTTCATTTTTTCATCAAACATTTCTCGGTCAACACTTAAACCATTTTTCAATGCTAATTCTTCTGTTACTTCAATTGGAAAACCATATGTGGTGAAGAGTGTAAATGCATCAAGTCCTTTGTCAAATTCTCTCAAGCCTTGTTCGAGTGTTTTTCTAAACTTACCAACTTCAGTAGATATTTCTATAATAATTTTTGCTTCTGGAGCTGATGTCGGTTGAGTACGAGCTACAAAATAATCGGTTCCATTATTATAAAGATCAAAATAGCTATTAAGTATGTCCAAAAAGATATCATTCTTATTGAGTTCATCCTTTGCTTCAAAGAAACCCATCTCTCGTGCACGCACAGTTGCTCGACGAATAAGACGTCGCAAGATATATCCTTGGTCTTTGTTGCTAGGAGTAACACCGTCAGCAATCATCAGTGCCGCTGTGCGAATATGATCTGCAATAACACGCGCAGATTGTTCATTGTATTTTTCTTTTGCAATATTTTTGATTGCATCCATAGCTTGAGCAAACAAATCTGTTTCAAAAATATTATTCTTTCCTTGGACCGCCATAACAATGCGCTCAAGACCTGAACCAGTATCAACATTTTTATTTACCAACTTGCCTATTACAACGCCATTTTCTTTTTCATATTCCATAAACACGTCGTTCCAAATTTCAACAAGTTCCTGCTTGTCTTCATGATCAAAATATTCATCCTTAGTAAGTCCTTCAGTATATTTTCCTGTCAGATCATAAAACATTTCTGTATCTGGACCACATGGACCATTATCACCAACGCTCCACCAATTCGATTTTGCTCCCATAAAATAAATACGTTCGCCTTCGATACTGTCTTTTTCAAAAAGACTTTTCCAAATACCGTATGACTCTTCATCACGAGGAGCATTTTCATCTCCTTCAAAAACAGTTACATATAATCTTCGAGCATCAAGTCCAAGTCCTTCTTCTTTCGATGTTAGAAATTCATAACTCCACTTAATTGCATCTTCTTTAAAATAATCACCAAGTGACCAGTTGCCGAGCATTTCAAAAAACGTATCGTGAGTATTGTCTCCCACCTCTTCAATATCCTGTGTCCGCACACACTTTTGAACATTCACAAGACGATTGCCCAGCGGATGCGGTCGTCCCATCAGATACGGAACAAGCGGCTGCATACCGGCAGTATTGAAAAGTACAGAAGGGTCATTCTTTGGCACCAATGAAGCACTGGGTAACACTGCATGTCCGCGCTTGGCAAAAAAATCTAAAAATCGATGGCGAATTTCTGAGGAGGTCATGGGAGTACTTTAGCAAAAAATAGTGGAAATTAAAAATTATGCTTTTTTTCGAGTCTGTAGCCAGGTCGCGTATTTTTTCGACATATCCTCAAAAGATTTTTTATTTGTAGCAATTATTTCTTTACCATGTACAAGAGAAATGTGAACATCGAGATCTATTTCTTTTTTATACATCGACTTTGTTGAAAGTGTATCAATACGATCTTTTGCAATTTTTAGTTTTGCAGAGATAGACTTTGTAACATTTTTGATATATGGCATTGCAGAAAGCTTTTTTCCTGTTGCAAGTTTTATAAATTCAGGAAATGTTTTTGATCCTCCGTATTTCCATACTTTTTTCATTTCTTTGCCGATATTTTGGTTGTCTACAATATAGCCATACTTGTCGAAGAAATATTCTCGCCACTGCAATAGACCAAGCTGCGCCAAGCCATATGCATGATAAGAGCAGGCACTTTCCCATGAATAAATATGAGGTATCTCCAACACGCTCATCGTATCGACGCTAAAGTCTAGATATTTTTTTGATATCTTTTTTGCAATACTGATAACCCTTTCTTCTGTAAGTTTTTTTGATTCATAAATTTGTTTTTCAAATTCACAAACCCTCATGATTCCCATCAATCCCAATGGTGCCTGTGCAAATACAGCGCGCAGTCTTCGTTCATACAAATCAAACGGGTACAGTTCTCCTTTTGTATTTTTGGCATATCTCGTCATCCACTCAATACTTGAGCCTATGGTATCCAAAAACATGCTTTGGGTTTCTGCCCATGCTGTCGACATTGGTGCATACTCATGGTTTACACAAACATCTTTCATTTCAGAATTAAGCATGTGCGCTGCGTGTCCACCTTCATGAAAAAGCGTGTGCAATCCCTGGTATGACTGACCCGGTACACCAAGTACTACGTTGCAGGTTAGCTGTGACCTACCCGGAATTCTTTTTTTGCCCCTATATTGAATAAGCTCAGGCCAGTGGCAGAAGCCGTTATTGTACTTACCTTCTCTGTCAAGAAGATCAAAAACTAGAGACGATCCTCCATATGAAATACCAAGTGCTGCAAAAGATCTTCCCCATCGATCAAGTGTTTCTTCGAATGGAAAATACTGATCCTCTTCTTTTATGAACGATCCGGCAAGCATATAAGAGTAATTCCATGGCTTGCGCAAACCTGGCATTGTTTTTTCCAATGTTCTGATATTTTCAAACCCATACTTGGTCTTTTCATAAATAGTATCAAACAAGGTAAACAGTTCTTTTTTAGCCATTCCCTCTTCAACCATCAATTTATAAGCATAGAAATCTTCAAACCCTAACGCGCGCGCAAATTCATTGCGCAAGCCGACTAATTCGATATAGCTTCGAACACCTTCAGTGCCGAGTTGCATTACAGCTTCAAATCCTGCCTTACGCATCGATTCGTTGTCATTCGTCGCCATCATGCTTCGTATTGCGTTAATGGAAGATTTTACAAATTTTTTAGTTTTTGGATCAACATACCCTTCCTTGCGAGTTGTGCGAGTTGATTCAATTTTCGTTTCCAGTGCATCAATTTTTTGCTTAATGATTTTTGCATGCTCAGGAATCTGGTATAAGGAAAAGAAATGATGCCAATGCTGCAGGCGCTCTTTTGTTGCCCCTGTACTTTTTGCCATAAAACCTTCAACAGTCTTTTTGAGAATCTCGTTTGTTCTAAAAACATCACGAACCTTCAGTGCTTCATTTTTCTTCTCGTTAACACTATGGTCGCCCATGTAGCTGACCCAGAAAAGATCTTCGTATGTAGTATGAAGATCTGCGTATGTAGTATTTAAATAGCCTAAGAGTTCTGTAGCATTCTTCATATTATATCTCCGGTTCAAGCGGTACATTGTGATGTTCCTTCATAATGCCAAGCTTGTTGATTTGTCTTTCGAGAAACCACAATACGATGAAGGCAAACAGCGCCAACATAGTGACAATTGCCGCAAGTTTATAGAAACCAAAACCGCAGGCCATACCGATACCGGTCGCAACCCACAGACCAGTAGCGGTGGTGATGCCGATGACTTTCATATCACTGCGAATGATTGAACCGACACCGAGAAAGCCGGCCGCAGAAACAATTGCTGCGACCAGGTGAAAGTCGTATCCGGGAAGACCATATTGGGCGGTCACCAGTTGAGAAATAATCACAAACATTGCCGCCCCGAGAGACACGAGTGTGTAGGTACGCATACCGGCAGTCTTGTGTGCCACAAAGCGCTCAACACCGAGAATCATGCCGAGGAACATGGCCATGAATAATTTTACATAAATAAGATTGTACAAAACATTGGTCAAAATTGGTGTCATATGGCAGTAGTATACTATGGTTTTATATAATCAATAACTCCGCCGCCGAGGACTTTTTCACCTCCATACATAACGACTGACTGCCCTAATGGAATTGCTTCATTGCACGTCAGTGCGACGGTATCTGTGTCGATGTATGTCATCGGCAGCAGTTCTCCATGATAACGAATCTGTGCCGTATATAAAATATCAGTTTGAGGTTCGATGAACCAATTGGCATCGCGAAGTTTCAAAGTGACCGTGCCTTTTATTGTTTCAGTATTTTTTATTGAACGCGCAACGGTCAGTGTATTTTTTTCAATATCCTTGGCGACAATATAATATGGACTGCGATTAGTATCGTGTTCAGTGATGCGAAAACCGTGACGTTCGCCGAGCGTATAAAACCAAACACCATCATGTTCACCAACAATTGTCCCCTCTTCATTTACTACCACACCCGGCTTTTCATCAATATAGTGACGCAAGAAATCTTTCATATCAACTTCTCCAAGAAAACAAATTCCCTGACTGTCTTTTTTTGTTGCAGTAAACAAACCTACCTCTTCGGCAATTTTTCTGACTTCACTTTTTTGCAAATGACCGATAGGAAACAATATATTCGGTATAAGTTCTTTCGACACCATCCATAAAAAGTATGATTGATCTTTTGTAACATCAATTCCTTTTTTTAAAACACCATCAATACTTTGCGCGTAGTGTCCTGTTGCAATACCTTCTGCACCGTGTTCCTTGGCATAGTTCCACATCGCGCCGAACTTGATAATTTTATTGCACAGCACATCAGGATTCGGAGTTCGTCCTGCTCTGTATTCGCTGATCATATAGTCAGCCACACCCTGCTTGTATTCTTCTGTTGCATCGAGAAAATGAAAAGGAATATCCAATGCGGCACAAATACGCATTGCATCACGCTTTTCATCCACCCATGTACAAGGCACCCAGTCCGGTGCCCATGTTTTTACAAATATTCCCTGCACGTCATAGCCTTGCTGTTTCAACAGATACGCCGAAACAGAACTGTCCACACCGCCTGAAATTCCTACGAATATTTTTGTCTTAACATTGTTCACAAAGTGATACTAGCACATCCTATTTCAAATTCAGAAGTTTTTTAAACAGTTCATATGTGGCATACGCATCGGCAAATGCTGAGTGGGCTTTTTTGTTTTCGATGCCATAGTACTCGGTCAACGCTTTCAATGAAAATTTATTCATGTCGTCATTGTTTATGAGTACACCGAATGCCAAGGCAATCGTGTCGATCTTGTGATAGTGCATCTTGTTTTCAATGCCGGTTTTCTTGAATGCCTGATCGATGAATCCGTAATCAAACGTGACATTATGGGCGACAAATATTGCTCCGTCAGTTTTTTCAGCAAAACTTTTCATCGCATCTTCAAGTGTGACCGCGAACATCCAGTCGGCTTCATTGTAGCCATTGATACGAAGTGCCGCAGGCTCGGCAGTTTCAAGATGTTTAGGATGAATTTTCAGATCGAGCTGATCGGTCACCACAAGCTCGCCGTCTTTCAACTTCGCGATAACAACACCGAGTTCGATAATTTCCGCCACATCGTCATTGAGTCCTGTTGTTTCGACATCGATAAATGCTAGAGGTTGTTGGATGATCATGTTATTTTAAATACTTTTTAATATTTTGCTGATGCTGCTGATAGGTAGATGCATAGTGTATGGTGCCGGAGCTGTCATGTAAATAGTAGACATAGTTGGACACTACCGGATGAATCGCCGCAAGGATCGCCACCAGACCGGGATTGTTGATCGGCGTTGCTGGTAAACCTTTGTGACTGTACGTACTTGGTGCGGCGTCAACCTGTAAATCCATACCGTCACTGATACGCTTCCATAATATTCCTGCAATGATTGGACTATCTTGAGCCCCTGCTGCTTCTTTTTGAATCAATGATGCCATGACAATAATCTCCGCTTCACTGTGTCTCGTTGCAGCAATATCAGCGCGCAGTGGCGCGAGCTTGGCCTCATAATTATGTTGCATTGTGTTCACAACTTCTTCAGCATTTGGTGTCGGAAAAAATTTATAGGTATCGGGAAAAAGTTTTCCTTGAGAAGTTTCGGCCAGTGTCAAAAAACTTGCGCTGTCAAAAATTGGAAATGTTGCAACCAAACGAGAGGCCATTTCGTCATTTGTGTATCCTTCCGGAAATGTCACTTTGGTTTTGGTAATACCAAATTCCTTTCCTGAAATGCGCAAAGTAATAGCCATAGCGGAAAGCGGCTGACTGAAATAATATTCTCCTTCACTGATATGAGTGTCATTACCGAGCATGACCATAAAAAATTGAAATGTTCTGCGAGAACGAATCACGCCGTCATTGGCAAGCTGTCGAGAAATACTGCTCGAGGTTTCTCCCGCGGTAACACTGAGATGATACGGCAAAGGAAATGCGGCCGGTGCTGAAACAAAACTATGATATGCAACAAAAACCACTGCGCAAACTAAGATGATAGAAAGAAGTCTGCGCATATTAGATAGGGAGATTAGCTGGTGGTTCTGATTTTGTGGCTTCAATACGCACAAAGCTTGGTGTCTCAGCTACACGACCCGGCAAATGGAACATGGTGGCAAGTTCTTCGGTAGAAAGAATGAACGGTTTCTTGCCACCTTTTTCAGGATAGGTAAAAAATGTTTTTGGTCTTTTAAGATCAAAACCACTATAAAACCAGGCTCGTGACTTGTATGCACCGAGCATATCTTTTTTAATTTTTATTATTTTTCTACCGGTGATATCCTGCCAAGGAAAATCAAACGCTGTTGGACTGTCAGGTTTGAAACTGTTGAAATCATTTGAATTGTACTGACGAATCATGCCAGTCAAACCAGCAATGCGATTAGCATCAAATGAATCTTTTTGGGTAATGTAGATAGTGCGAACACCAGCATCAAATCCAAACTTGCTGGCATTGCGTTCGATGGCTTCAATCACTCCAAGCTCACCTTTGGTGGCGCGGCGTGTGGCAATTGTTTTTCCTTCTTTATCTTTTTCATTCAGACTGGTATTAAAATCTTTGATGACTTGCTTGGTACTGTCCACCCATGACTTGCCGTCTTCTTCCACGCCGTCTTTATTTTTGACAGTAAAACGTTTGGTATCACCGCGTACCAGAATCTGAAACCAAATTTGTTCACCGACACCAATAGAACCCATGAATTCAAGCATTGGAGTAATTGGATCGATACGCTGTTCTTCATCGAGCGAACCGACGGCGCGATCAAGTCCCCAATCAATATATGTTTTGATCGGATATGGATCGTCTTTTGTCAGCACCAAGTTGCATCCCCACAATCCAATCGGACCATCTTTGCTGAAGTCCGGCACTGCTGCAGTGTAGTCTTCGACTTCTGTCACTTCCGCTTGCGGATACTGCGCATACACTTGCGACTGAATGACATTTTTAAATTTTGAGGCAGTACGCACATAAAAATGAATTGATCCTTCGATGGAAACAATTTCAAGTGAGAACCAGTTACGCACGGCACCCTGCCAATATTTTTGCATCCAGTTACCGTGTCCGCCTGTTTGGTACAAAGAGTTCAACACCAGCTCCATGGCAAGCGGTGATTTGAAGACTTCCTTTGGCGGTTTTATTTCCAACAGTGACCATTTGACTGATCGCAAGAAAAGCGTCTGCACATATGAAAGCCATAAGTTCCAAGCAAAATATGACAAAAGCGGAACGATAATAATCAGTGCTATTGTGTCGACCAGAAATGCGGGCGCAACAGTTGTTTGCATGGCATTAGTATACCATTGAGTATTTAAAAAGTCGTACTACTTCCTGAATGAGTAGTTGTTTGTGTTGGCGCAACATATGTGGGTGCAACATATGTTTTTGTTGTTGTCGTTGTGCCTGTAACAACAGGAACATTACTCGTAGCCAATTTAACAGGTATGCGAATATCAGTACCTGACCCTCCTGCAGTAATAATCACCGTCGCATTTGTTGAGTGTGCAACACCAGAAAGTGGCACTGTGGCAGAAAAATGAGCATTACCAAAAATACTGCCGGTAACACTCGTAGAACTGAGTGGTGACAAAACTGTTCCAGTGCTATCAACAACTTGTACATATACTAATGTTGGCAGTGTTGATCGATCAACACATGATACAAAACTTCCGCCAACATCTACTGAACTTACTATGGTTTGTTTCGCAACAGGACTGGTCAGCGCAACAGTACAACCTGAAAGGGTGTAACTTTTTACAACAATTGTTTTTGATATGGTTGTGGAATTTCCTTTTTGATTAAAAATTGGCTGAATAGGATTGCCGGTCAATGTAGAAATTAAACCAATCGCTAATATGATAGCAAGAATAACTTCAGCTGCAGCCCATCCACCTCCACCACCGCTAACAGGAGTGTCAGCCATAGATTATTTTTTCGCAACGGTATAGGTGCCGTTTTCAAGTTTGGTAAAGTATTTTGCGTTCTGGAGATTGACGAGAATGGTGTTCTTTTTCAAGAAACGTTCCTTGAGAACACGATCAACAACATCTTCTTTGGTTAGAGGGCCTTCTTTGACAAGAATTTCTTTGATGACATCACGCACAACACCAGGCTTGTATCCCCATTCAGACAGTGCATAGTAGCCGCGACCAACAAGCACAAAGCGAGGATCTTTGATCAATTCATTGTGAGTGGTTGCAACATGAGTCTTGCGACCAAATGTGTCAACAATAGCTTTCGCCACTTCGCGGAAGTGCATCGGTGAGCCATGCTTGCGCATCATCAAAAATGCATAGTCTTTGATACCGCGTGTTTTGATATTTTGAGATTCTGAAGGACCCCATTCGCCAAGCGGATTTTTACCAATCTTTTTTGAGATGTTGAGCCATCGGCGAGCAACCTCTTCGTTTTTATATTGAGCAGCGACACCTTTGAGTTCTTCAAGGAAACGACACACAAGATCGTCTTCACTAAGCAGTTCTTTGTCATCAAGTCCTTTGTAGACTTTTTGCAATGCATCATGAATGACTTCTGACAATTCTGCATCAACAGTCCAACGAGTTTGAAAATGATCATCTTCTTTCAATTTTTGGAATTCATCACCAAGTACCATATAAAAACGAATATGGTTTTGCACTGCCTTGTCCTTTGACACATATGAAAGGAAGTCATTTTCATGCACCATCGCGCCCATTGCTTCTACCAAGCTTTTAAGTTCGCTAAACACTTTAGTTTCGGCTTTAAACGAGTCGCTTTTTCGGATGGCTGCAAGAGCCGCGTTTTCGATTTGTCGAACACGTTCACGAGTGATACCGTATTTTTTTCCGATTGCTTCAAGTGTTTTTGAGTCCGCACTGTCTTCAAGTCCATAACGGTTCACAATAATATCATGAGCGCGATCTTGGAGATTTGAAAGCAAGCGCTTGGTGACCTGCTTTGGTTTAAAACTGATAGTTGCCATGTGTCTATGTGTTAATACTATTTAATATCTCTATACTTTATCATGGATATAAAAAAAGTCAAACTGTTGTCAAGGGTTTGTCACCTGCCCTAAAATAAACGTCGCACATCCCCCACTGTCAGAAAGAGCATCAGTCCCAAAAGGACAACAAAGCCAATAAAATGAATGATTCCGACAGTATTCTGAGAAAATTTTCGTCGTGTGATTGCCTCCAAAAGTACCACTACCAGGCGACCGCCATCAAGCGCCGGAAATGGCATAATATTAAGTACCGCCAAGTTTACCGAGATTGCAGCGGTAAATGCCAGCAGATAAGTGAAGCCGATACTGGCCGCACTGCCCACTTCTTGCGCAAGACCGACGGGACCAACCAATTGCGCGGCGGTGCCGTTGTGATGAAAGATACCGCGGATCAAACTTGCGAGAGTGGTGAAAATTTCTCCGGCAGTAGTATATGTTTGCGACACGGCTGCTTTTAACGCTGACCACAATGATAGTCGCTCTTGTGTCACTGGTTCAACTGCAATACCGATCACGCGAGTAAGACCTTCTCCTGTCGGTGTGATAACGGTAGTGCCTGGTTTACCAAAATGAGTGTATGCAATAGTGACGTCACCAGTAGTTGAAGTAATAGTATTGTGAAGTGCTTTGGTAGTGATAGGCGCAGTCAGTACAGTCTGGCCTGCTGTGATACTAGTAACAGTATCTCCAACGGTCAGTGCACTTTTTGCAGATGGTGACCCAGCAACAATACTAACCACTGTCGGTGTGCCATGATCGCTGGCAACGGGCATGCCAATGGCGTACGCGGCAGTAAATAATACTATCGCAAGTAAAATATTGCAGACCACACCGGCAACAAGTACCGCACTTTTCAAATACCATGGCTTTGATTCAAATTGTTTTTCAATAGGACTTGTTCCTTCAATGCCGTTCTCCCCGGCAATTTTCACAAATCCGCCAATTGGCAATGCATTGATCGAATAAGTGGTGTCGCCTTTTTTCCATGAATATATTCGCGGCGGAATGCCGAAACCAAATTCTTCAACAGTCATGCCGCTTTTGCGCGCGATAAAAAAATGCCCCCATTCATGGACGATGACCGTCACCAAAAGCACTAAAATAAAAATAATAATTGTCATGATTAACTGAGAATTTCAGTTTCTTTTTTCTTAAACAATGCTTCGAGATCATTGTTAGCTGCATCGGTCAGCGCTTGCACATCATCTTTGGCATTGCGCATGGCATCCTCCGGAAGTTTTTCTTCTTTGAAATCATTGAGTGTTGCTTCACGGGCTTTGCGTACAGTGATGCGTGCATCTTCAAAACGTTCCTTGGCAATTTTCACCAACTTCTGACGAGTCTCGGTAGTAAGTGCCGGAATGATGACACGAATGCCGGCATCATCAACAGCGATCGAAAAATTCAGATCGGCTGCATACAATGCGCGTTCGATGTCTTTGATCTGATCTTTATCCCACGGTACTACGCGAAGCGTCTTGGGATCTTCGATAGTCGTCGACGCAACATTTTTTAATGGCTGATATGAACCATATGCTTCAACACTGACACCATCAAGCAACGCCGGTGCCGCTCGTCCAGTGTGAATTTGTGAATATTCTTTGACAAGCCATTCAAGGGCTTGTTTTGTTTCTTGTTTAAAAGGGTTTATATCATACATAGGAGGACATTATAGCATATAAAAAAGGTGCTTAAATTTTTATAACACCATACTCGCGGCATATTCCAACACGTACTTGGTCGGAAGGTTACCGGCAAAGAGCATGTCTTTGGCTTTATATATAATAGAAGCTTTGGCGGGATGCTTGCGAACATGTGCTTCAAGCATGTCGAGCAGTTGCACCGCTTTGGCACGACGTGTTGCAGCATCTTCATCCGCGTCGCTGGCAAATTCTTCTTTGATCTGTGCCAGCATCGCATCGCGAGAAATAACTTTTATTGCATGACTTTGTTCAGGGGTGATGTCTGTGTGTATCAGCCGAGTGCGTGAACGAATGGTTGCCGGCACGAGATATGGATACGGCGTCATCAATACAACTGTCGTATCCATATCAGGCTCTTCCAATGATTTCAAAAGCACTTGTGCAGCATCGGGAGAAAAAATTGAAAAGAAACACATCACCAAACGCGCTTCTCCGGTACCTTCATTGATATATTCAACAACTTGTTTGGCGTGATCAATCGTAAAACGAGAAAGCGCCATGGCATTGGTCATCGGATATTGCAAGACTGCATTTTCAAGCAGTACTGCAAATGCTTCGTCATTGCCTTGTATCAAAAAAGTTTTTTGTGGAGCGTGTGCCAGAATGGTTTCGATCTTCATACAATATCTATTATATAGTATTGTGACTTTATCGCTTCGCTAAGATAGAACGCTTGTAGTCACCAAGGTGACCGAGTAACACTCCCGTGCCTTTCACGACACAGAATAGTGGATCATCAGCCACGCGTACTTTCACCCCAGTCTGTTGCTCAATCAGTTCCGGCAAATGCGCCAACAGTGCCGTCCCGCCGGTCATGACAATGCCGTAGTCAATAATATCTGATGCCAGTTCAGGCGGAGTATTTTCCAACACCGTCTTGATCGCTTTGATAATGATTTCCAATTCGTATTGAATCGCTTTCACCAATTCATTGGTGGTGATCGTCAATGTCTTTGGCAAGCCAGTGACAGTATCGCGACCTTTTACTTCTCCATTCACATCAGGACTGACGGGCAGTGCAGAGCATAGTGTCTTTTTCACTTCCTCCGCAGTTTGATCTCCGATCGCAACATTGTAGGTATGACGAATATAGTCGATGATGGCTTGATCAAATTTATTGCCGGCACACTTGACCGAAGTCGACGCAATAATACCTCCGAGTGAAATTACAGCGACGTCAGTGGTACCTCCACCACTATCAATCACCATACAGCCACGTGGTTCATTGATTTGCACTCCGGCGCCAAGCGCTGCCAGAATTGGTTCTTTCACAATGATGGCAGTACGCGCACCGGCTTTCATTGTTGCTTCAATGACAGCGCGACGTTCTGTTGAAGTAATACCAACCGGCACTGACACCAGTACGTCAGGTTTGAACAATGATGTTCGTCCGAGTGCTTTGTTAATGAAGTGATGCAACATTGCATAGGTCACGGTATAGTTGGCAATTGCGCCGTCTTGCATCGGGCGATGTACCGATACTGAATCAGGAGTCTTGCCGATCATATCCTTGGCGTCATTACCAATCGCTTCGATAGTTTTGGTAGTACGGTTCACTGCGACCACTGTCGGTTCATTCAACACAATGCCGCTTCCGGCCATAAATACCAACGTATTTGCAGTGCCAAGATCGATACCTATTTTTTTGTTAGTAGGAAGTTTCCACATGGGAGTGACTATAGTATAGTGGCGTTAGCACTGATGTAAAGCACTATGTATATCGCAACAGTCATTCCAATCAGTAAAGGTATCCCTTTTGACACCCTGACCTACTTCAGCGGCGAGCTTCTTGATGCCGGCACGATCGTCTCTGTACCCTTCGGCAAGCAAAAAATAAATGCCATCATCGTAGAGTGTCAAAGCTTGGCTGAAGCAAAAACTGCCATCAAAAATGCTTCCTTTTCATTAAAAAAAATTATTCACACCGTTGGACATGTGCCGCTGCTCGGCGCTGTTGTTGATGGATTGCGCGAAACAGCGGCACGCACACTGGCTCCTGTGGGAGCAATTGCCGGATGTGTCATGCCGCAAACATTGTTTGACTACGTGACCGCAGAAAAAATTGTGACTCTGGCCGAACAACAATCAATTGAACATAACTCGTACAAAGAAGAAAGTGTTGTCGGTACCACCGTTGATCGCGCTGACTTTTATAAGAGATTGATTCGCACTGCATTTGCCGATAAAAAAAGTATTTTATTTATTACACCGACAATTAAAAATCTGGAGCAGTGGAAAACAGTGTTGCAAAAAGGAATTCCAAAACATGTGGTCAGTGTACACAGCAAGACAACAAAAAAAGAATTGCGCAGCGCGTTTGCATTGATGAAACAAAGCGACCGACCGTTGATTATTTTTGCGACACCGGGATACAGTGTGCTGCCTCGTCATGATATTGGTGCCATCATTGTTGAAGATGAGAGCAGTAATCTGTTCAAAACCAATGACAGATTTAAAACAGACCTGCGTATTTTTCTGGGAGCGTTTGCCAAAGCCGCACACCTGCAGCTGTATTGGGGTGACACATTGCCGCGTTTTGAAACCCTTGAACGAACGCAGAAGACACAGCTGCCACGAGCGTTTGTTCCCGATAAACTACATGTAGTTCCCGTCGAACCATACCGCAGCATATTGCCGACAGAAGTTATTGAGATCATTCGCCATGCGCAAAAAAAACAGAAGCGACTCTATATATATGCCAACAGAAAAGGCGTGGCTCCTCTGTCACGCTGCAGTGACTGCGGCACGATCGTCACCTGTGAAGTTTGCGGACTGCCGATGGTATTAAAAAATAGAAGAAATGCTGAGGGCGATGAAGAACGATATTTTGTTTGCACGCACTGCATTGCAACACTGCCGGCAACACATGTCTGCGTGTATTGCGCCAGTTGGAATATTCACCCTGTTGCTATCGGCACGGAAAGTATCCGTGATGCCGTTGCCGCACTTGTGGGCATAGAGGTAGTGACAACCATTGATGATGACCTGACACCTGATGGAAATACCATCGAGCAACTTCTCATGGCAACAGAAAAACAAAAATTTGCTGTCATCATCGGTACGATCAAAGTCTTGCCATTTTTAAAAAATATACATTATTGTCTGTTTCCATTTTTCGATCGACTGCTTTCAACACCGTCGCTCTATACGACAGAAAATACATTGCGTTTGATTATGGAATGTAACGAAAAAGCGATTGACGGAGTATTGCTCTTTACTCGTCAGCCCGATTTCACCACTATCAAACAACTTGAGACGCAAAAAATAAATGCGATTGTGTATGATGAACTAACATTGCGCAAAGACATTGGTTATCCGCCGTTTGGCAGTATCGTGAGAGTCAGTCTGACTGTGCCTGAAGGCTATCGTCTCAGCGTGGTCGAAAAAGTGCAGCAATATTTTGATACAAAAACAGATACCAATGAAATAACTATGATGCCGGCACGCCGCATCAGTGTCGGCAGTATGAAAGTTCTGGTGACATGGATTATTAAAACAAATACGACATATATAGAAGAAGAAGGTCCGGCACTGGCATCGTTTCTGACATCACTGCATTTTCCGTATTTGATTGAAGAAAATCCAGAGCGCTTGTAGTGAAAAAGCCGATTCCTTACGGAATCGGCTTTCATACAGCGCTTTCTATTGCACAAGAATAAAAGCCATGGTACTATTGCACCCATGTCAACGATCAATGTAGAAATCAAAAGAAACGGCACCGAAAACGCCTTGGGTGTTATTCGTCGTTTTTCTCGCAAGATGCAAGAAAGTGGTATCATTCCAAAAGTGAAAAGTCAGCGCTATGCTGTTCGTCCGCTTTCAAAGCTTGCTGAAAAGAATATGAAAGTACGTCGTCTTGCTCGACGAGTGGAAGTTGAGAAACTAAAGAAGCTCGGAAAAATGTAATATGGCAGTATTCGATACTGACACTATGACAGTATCCACTACCGGCACGCTCCCAAGCGTGCCGTTTTTGGCTTTGAAGGAAAAAATTCTGGGAAAAAAATATGAACTGTCCATTCGTTTCGTTGCGCCGGCTGAAGCGCAAGCGTTGAACATCACACATCGTAATAAAGAATACATACCCAACACACTTTCATTTCCACTGTCTGAAACAAGTGGAGAAATTATTCTCTGTCGCTCTGCCATGCGTCGCGAATACAAAGATTTCGACATGACATACGATGACTATTTGGTGTTTATTATCATCCACAGCATGCTGCATTTGAAAGGAATGGAACATGGGAGTACAATGGAACACAAGGAGCGAACTTTACTCGCGCTTTTCACTCAAAAAAACTAACGACATGAAGCAACAGATCCGCATAGGTATTGATATTGGTACGTCGATGACAAGAGTCGTCGCATGTGTTGATGACGGCACTGCGGGACTTCCTAAAATTGCGGCCAGTAGCTCAGTGGAAACTCATGGCATGCGCCACGGCTATATCACCAACAGAGATGAGGTTTCAAGCGGCTTGAAACAAGCAATTCAAAATGTTGAAAAAGAACTGGGCACAAAAATAAAAACAGCGGCGATTGCAATCGGCGGTGTCGGTATCGCATCTGAATATACTGTCGGGAACAGTGTCGCTACACGCGCCGACGGCATCATTAGCAAATTTGATATTGAAAAAGCTATCCAAGATGCGGAGACACATTTGGATCTCAAGAACAAAGCCATCCTGCACGCCTTCCCCATCGTCTTTAAAGTCGATGGCAAGGAATTGCCGACTCGTCCCGAAGGTATCAACGGCATCAAACTTGAAGTACGCGTATTGTTCGTGACATGCTTCCAACAACACCTTGATGACTTGCTGGCAGTGGCGCACGATGTCGGCATCCGTGTCACCGGTTTTACTGCCACACCCATTGCTGCACAAAAATTATTACTGACTGATTTGCAACGCAACTTCGGTTGTACCATGATCGACATTGGCGCTGAGACTGTTTCAGTATCAGTATTTGAAAATAACACACTGACATCTCTTTTTGTGTTTGGACTCGGTTCGCTCGATATCACCAAAGACATTGCGTTGGGACTTCGTGTCACTCCAGAAGAAGCAGAGAGTATCAAGCTCGGCACAATTTCATTTCAAAACGTGCCAAAGAAAAAACTCGATGAGATCATTGATGCTCGTCTGTCGGATATTTTTGAACTGGTGGATAAATATTTTAAAAAGATCGGGCGAAGCGGCTTGCTTCCCGCTGGCGCGATCATCATTGGCGGTGGCAGTCGCATGCAACTCGTTGATCCAGTAGCCAAACAATTGCTTCGTATTCCGGTGAAAGTTGCTCACGTAGACTTCCCGGGAACAAAAGGTGTGGTGAAAGACAATCGTTTATTGATTGCTTATAGTATCGCTGTGGGAAATGACGAACCACAACAAGGCAATATCAGTGGGCCTCGCCGCACAACATCCAGCGGTAGCTCAGACAGTGAAGGACTGCTCGACACCATCAAAGGATTTTTTAAACAATTGATTCCGTAAAATTTTTATAAAGAAACATGAAAACCTCGATATCATAGATACCGAGGTTTTATTTTAATTAATAGTAGGTGAAAGATCGTGATATAAAATCCTCAACTGTTCCAATCCGGCAAACGAAGATTTGCGAATTAATTTGAACCGTTGTTTATGATTTTTGTATAGCAATGCTTTCCAAAAAAGAAAAATTACTTCTTCATCATCTCTTATCAGTCGACCGATCTCTTCTGCTTGGGGGTGAGTAAGCACTGTTTCTAATGCTTGCAGAGGATTAAAGTCTTCTTTACAAAAAAATTTTCTCATAATTTCAATAACAGTGTCGGCATTTTGTTGTTTGGCACGGTTATTGTATTCATCCCATGATATGAGCACTTCATCCTGATGATGCTCATAAATTTTTGATTCACCGATCATAGTTGGTTAAGTTTTTAATTTAATGTTTCCTATAAAATACTACGGTTTTCAAATAGTGTCAATGTTTATTGCCCTTTTAGACGCTTGTGGTACTATGGTGAACATAGCAATAGCCCGTGGAAGGGAGAGTGAAATATGGCGAAATTAAACCTAGAAATTGAAACTGCCGCACGAATCAAAGTGATTGGTATCGGCGGGTCAGGCAGCAATGCTGTCAACCACATGATCGGAGGAAGAGTCCGCTCAGTGGAATTTATCGTGATGAATACTGACGTGCAAGACCTGCACAAGTCTTCAGCTGAAAAGAAAATCCATCTCGGTAAGAACCTGACCAAAGGTCTCGGCGCGGGTATGAACCCAGAAGTGGGTATGCGTGCCGCTGAAGAAACAAAAGCGGAGATCCAAGATGCAGTGAAAGGTGCGGATATGGTCTTCATCGCCTGCGGAATGGGCGGCGGTACCGGTACAGGTGCTGCTCCAGTAGTAGCTCGCGCTGCCAAGGAACAAGGAATTCTTACTGTTGCAGTGGTCACCAAGCCGTTCTTCTTCGAAGGTAACCAGCGTATGAAAATCGCTGAACGCGGCATCGAAGAACTTGAAAGTGAAGTTGACGCAATCATTGTCATCCCGAACGATCGTCTACTTGCCATCGCTGGCAAAGACACAACGTTCAAGGATGCATTCGCAAAATGTGATGAAGTGCTTCGACAGGCTGTTGAAGGCATCTCTGATCTGATCGCTTCACCTGGTATCATCAACGTTGACTTCGCCGACATGAAATCAATCCTCACTGATGCCGGTACAGCTCTGATGGGCGTCGGTACAGCATCCGGTGAAGGTCGCGCTGAAAAGGCTTCGATCCAAGCCATCAACTCCCCACTGCTGGACATCTCGATCAATGGCGCTCGCGGCGTACTCTTCGCCATCTCTTCCAACGACGACCTGACCATGGCTGAATTTCAAGACTCTGCCAAAGTCATCACCGAATCTATCGACAAAGACGCGCGCGTTATCATCGGTACAATCGTGGATGACCGCATGAAAAAAGGCGAAATGAAAATCACGGTCATCGCCACAGGCTTCCCTACCGAAACTTCAAAAAAACAAAATCTTTTTGGCGGCAATGCGCAGATGTTCAATCGTGTGGCGGAACAGCAGCAAAACAGCGTCTCTGCTCCATTGCAACAGCAAGCGCCCCAAGCTGAACGTGAAATGGTAAAGCCAATGGTGCAGAAAGCGGACATTCGTCCTGCCACCGAACCAGAAGTCCTCGAACCTGAAAACGGCGATGAAGAAGACTGGGGTGCAATTCCAGCGTTTCTCCGAAGAAATAAAAAATAGAGTATAATGGTTGGATGAATTACGATCTGATCATTATTGGAGGTGCACCTGCTGGTGTGGCTGCTGCGGTCTATGCGGCACGCAAACGTTTAAATACATTAGTGATTGCTGAGGAAATTGGCGGACAGTCTGCTGTCTCGGATACGATCTACAACTGGATCGGCACACCGGAGATCAGCGGTCCTGACTTGGCAAAAAACTTACGGGGTCATTTGGAATACTATGCCAAAGACGGCAACACCCTCACCCTCTCACTTGGACAGCGCGCAACAGCGGTTACCAAAACTGACAGCGGTTTTGAAGTGAAGACTGACAAAGAAACATATGTTACCAAGAGCGTGCTCGTGGCAACCGGCTCTCGTCATCGCCATCTCGAAGTACCCGGTGCTGCGGAGTTCGAACACAAAGGCATTTTGTACTGCGCAACTTGTGACGGACCATTGTTTGGCGGACAGCCCGTCGCAGTGATCGGTGGTGGCAATGCCGCACTTGAAGCGGTGTTGCAACTTTCTGAATACGCATCGCATGTCACTCTTCTGCATCGTAATGATGAATTTCGCGCTGATCCGATCACGGTCGAAAAAGCGAAAACACTGACCAATGCGACTATTCTGACAAATGTCACGCTGACAGAAATTACCGGCACTGAATTTGTTGATGGACTACGCTATAAAAACAACGACAGCGAAACTATTGAAACACTTGCAGTGTCTGCTATTTTTGTTGAAATCGGACAGTTGCCAAACACCGACCTGGTGCAAGATGTCGTCATACTCGATCAATACAAAAAAATTATCGTCGATCCGACAAATCAACGCAGTAGTGTGTTAGGCATTTGGGCTGCCGGTGACTGCACCAACGGTTTGTATCACCAGAACAACATTGCCGCCGGTGACGCAGTGAAAGCGATCGAGGATCTGTATATTTGGTTAAAGAAAGAAAACTAGTTATTTAATCATGCCTGCAACATTAGTTCACTTCATCACCATCTACGGCTATTGGGCTATTTTTTGGCTGATTTTCTTGCAAGAAATTGGCGTACCAAACCCTATTTCAAATGAATTTATTTTATTGTTTGCCGGATCGCTGGGATTTACTGGACCGCTATCATTTCCGTTAATATTTCTGACTGTAGTGTTTGCCGATGTGCTCGGCGCGGCAGTATTGTATGTCATCTTTCATTTCTTTGGCAGATACTTGCTTGCTCACCGACCAAAGTGGCTGGCACTATCACAAGAAAATATTGATAACCTGCACGAGATGGTAAAAAAACACGGCATGTGGGGGGTCTTTTTTGGCAGAATGCTGCCATTTGCTCGTGGCTATGCGGCAATGGCGGCTGGGCTTTTTGATATCAGTTGGGGAAAATTTTTTATTGCAGTCATTGCATCGGCACTGGTGTGGAGTGGCGGGTTTGTGACACTCGGTATGATGTCTGGAAAATATATCGCGCAAATTGAAAATACCACAGGCGGCATTGAAAAAATTCTTACAGGTGCAGTAGTACTCACTGTTCTTATTTTTGTTATACGGTACTATATAAAGAAGTATGCAAAACATAAAAAATAATATGAAATTTTCAATTATTATTCCCGCACTAAATGAATCAGCTTGGATAGAAAAAACACTGACAGCTGTACTCGATCAAACATACAAAAATTTTGAGGTTATTGTTGTGAACAACAATTCAACAGATAACACTGCTAGAGCAGTTAATGATTTTATCACCGCTCATGATGCCGCTGACCGGATACGCGTTATTGATTGCCCGACAAAAGGTATCTTGCATACCAGAAATGCTGGACTGCACGCCATGACTGGTGATGTATTGGTGCAACTCGACGCTGATAGCATTGTGTATCCGAATTGGCTGGCTCGTGCCGCCAAACATTTTGAGAATAAAAAAACAGTTGCACTGGCCGGTGCGTATGACTACTATGACGCGCCATTTTTTCTTCGCTATATCGGACTGTTTGTTGAAATGATCACAATGCCTTTGGGAAACTGGTATGTGCAAAAAAGAAAGTTTGGTGCATTTATGATCGGTGGTAATGCCTTCATCAGAAAATGGGTGCTTGATGATATGGGTGGGTATGATATTAATCACACATTTTATTCAGATGATTTGGTGACAGCACGAGCGGTAGCAAAGAGAGGATATCTAAAATTTTGTTTCAATCTGACTGTTAAATCATCAGCGCGACGACATAAACAGCTCGGCTATCGCTATGTGCAAAGTACCTACAACAAAGGAACAAGTGCGGTATTGCGTGGCAAGCCAATTCCCCGCCAGACTGAAGAATACAACCATCCGCGCTAGCGGATAAAAAGATTTCTAAACAGACATGCTACAGTGATCGGTCCGACACCGCCTGGCACTGGTGTATAGAGCGTTGCTTTAACAGCACAGGCAGGATCAATGTCTCCGGCAAGCTTGCCTGACTGTTCACTGCTGCCAGCATCGATCAATATGACACCGTCTTTGATCATATCAGGAGTGAGCGAGTGCGACTGACCAATACCGGAAATAATAATATCAGCATTGGCCAGCAACGCTCGTTGTTCGTCCATTGGAGTATGAATGTCGATTGCATCATAACTGACATTCATACGATCAAACAGCATCATCACCGGACCTCCGACCAGTGCACCCCTCCCCCTCACGACTACTTTTTTCTCTTTCAAGGAAACATTATATAAATTCAATATCACATTCACCGCCGAAGCAACTGGCGGAATACGTTCGCCACCAGCGGCAAATGCCATCAGTGCTGCGGTACTAAGCACATCAATATCCATTTCAATTGGTAATGTGTTGATAAGGACCGTGGCATCAATCCCCTCTGGCAATGGCAGTTGTATAACAATACCGTCATGGTTATCGGCAATTATTTTTTCAAGCACCGCCAGCGCTTCGGGTGTCGCAGTGACATCTGAAACAATATGTTCTGCATGCACACTGAGCTGTTCAGCCACTTTCATTTTCATACCGACAAATTTCTTGCTAGCCTGATCATCACCAAATTGCAAAAAACAGACACGCAATTGTTTTTCTTGCGGAATATTTTTGAGCGATTCTATGATCGCTTCTTTTATTATGTTGCCATCGATCACCATATTATTTTTGCTTGATCTGTTTTCTTAACATATCATCAATGCGTTCTGCCAGCGCAATCATATCCGCAGTATTTTTACCACGCGTTGTTTCGGCTGCCGTGCCAATGCGAATACCCGAAGGATCGACAGGGCTGCGCGTATCAAATGGAATAGTATTTTTATTAACAATAATTCCTTCTTGTTCCAATGCGTCACTGGCTGCTTTTCCAGAAATGCCGTTCATCCAGGTGTCCATCAGAAACAGATGCGTGTCAGTGCCGCCGGAAATAATGCGCCACCCTTTTTGTTCGAGTGCCTGTGCCAGTGTCTGAGCGTTGTCCACCACTTGTGCTGCATAGATCTGAAAGTCCGGCCGTGCTGCCTCATGCAGCGCCACTGCAATACCGGCAATAGTATTCATGTGCGGACCGCCTTGCAAACCGGGAAAAACTGCTTTGTCTATTTTTTCATTGAACTTTCGCTGATCTTTGCGAGAAAATATTAGCGCGCCACGCGGACCACGCAGTGTTTTGTGTGTGGTCATAACGACAGTATCGGCGTACGGAAATGGACTGGGGTATATTCCACCGGCAATCAGTCCGGCAATATGTGATGCATCGACGTGCAGCAATGCACCGCTCTCATCGGCGATAGCGCGAAATGCATCCCAATCAATGATACGAGAGTATGCAGTGTATCCCGTCACGATCACATCAGGATGCTCCGTCATCGCAATACTGCGAACAACATCATGATCCAAGACTTCTGTTTCTTTATTCAACGTATACGGCACTTGCTGCCACCATTTGCCGGTCAATGATGCTTTGTGTCCGTGTGTCAGATGCCCACCTTGATCAAGTGTCAGTCCCATGATCTTGCCACCAAGTGGTACCAGTGCCGTATAGACTGCCAAGTTGGCCGGCGAACCAGAAAGTGACTGCACATTGACCGACCATTCTTCAGGCGACAAACCAAACAGTTCGAGCGCGCGCTTTTGTGCCAACCTTTCAATCAGATCGATCTGTATATTGCCACCATAGTATCGCGCTCCCGGATAACCCTCAGCGTATTTATTGGTCAGACTGCTACCCAGCGCTTGCAAGACATCATCAGAAACGTAATTTTCAGACGCAATCAAATTCACCACATCGTGCTGGCGTTTTTCTTCATATTGCAACAATAATTCGACTTCACCGTCGTTCATCTTTGCTTTCATCAAACCACTATAACAAAGCCTATTAAAAAAAGCACCCTTTCGGATGCTTTTAACACATATTACATTTTACCCATGGCAATCAAGACTTTTGTGTACAGTTGTTCAACTATGCCCTGTTGCTTTTTGCCCAATGCGGCATAGTGGTCGAGACCAGGAGCAGAATTAATTTCAATAATATAATATTGCTCTGTTGGAGAAAAAATATCTCCTTCAATGATCATATCGACTCCGCACATTCGTAATCCCATGTCTTTTGTTAAACGAATCGCAAGATCCTTGTAGAAAGGATGAACTTTTTCAGTGACATCAAAAGATGTTCCGCCACTCGAAAGATTTGCATTATAAAGCAGTTGTACGGTCTGATCTTTTGAGATAACAGAATCAAACGTCATTCTTTGTCTTTGTAACACGGCTTTCAATCGAGGGTCATCGAGAGTAAATGTTTTCTCGCGACCAGCTTTTTTAAATTCTCGCTGTTTTCTTTTGAGTAGCTGTATGACCGACAGCTTACCGGTTCCTGTAACCATTAGCGGTATTCGCTCATAGGCAGAAATGATTTCATCATCAAGTACTACTACCCGATAATCTTTTCCTGCGATAGTTTTTTCTACCAAAATTACATTATCAATACGACTGATTGAGTAAAATACTTTATAAAATTCGGTTTTGGTATACACCTTAGTAACACCAACACCCTGACTTTTGCTGTTTGGTTTAAGAAAAACAGGTAGTCCTAATTTTATTGCATAAGCAAAAGCTTTATCAATCGTTTGATTAGATTTGATTTTTTGAGCCCATGAATTACTGTAAAACTTTTTCCACGGAATCACACGATAGCCCATTTTGTCCATAAAAATTTTTGAATAGTCTTTATCTCTGGCAATTTCTGATGCACCCATGGTATTTATATCAACGGTCGTGCCGCGGAAATATTTTTTTATTCCATTTGAGTATGATAACTGCCCGACTACTCCCCATTCTTTTTCAACAAAAACGGTAACGCCAATTTTCTTTCCTATTTTTATAAACAGGTCAGCAAGCAAAGGTTGTTGCCCTGATTTTTTAGTCTTTTTCATGTTAAGGTTTTTTATGAAAATACTATATTAAAAGTATTTTGTCAATTCATTTGACTGATAGAACAGCACACCAAGCTCGCCAAAAACATAATCATTGCCGCCGAGTGTGATAGTGGAACCGGCGACTTGCGGGTTAGCATTCGGATGTGAGTTACCAAAACCAATATTGAACAATGTCACGACCACATCGGGACGAGCACTGACGTCAAAACCGGACTTGCTCCATTGCGCTTCAATTTCTTTGATAAAAATTGCGGTGTAGAGATATGAATAATAATGATTGTGTTCATCGGTCAGGCGATTGTACAGTTCAGTATCGTGGTTTGCGCCAGCAGGATATGCCAATAGTGGAGCAATGGTTGGTCCAGGATAAAATGGTGATGTTGGATCATTGGCATAATTTTCAATCTGAGTGGCAGTGTCTTGCTTGATACCCGACACACCGAGAGAAAATTTTGTCAGTGATGATAAAATTTTCAACGGCTCAAAATATTTCTTGAAGCTTTCGCGATTGGCAGTGAAATAGCGCAGCTGTTCCGGCGCGACAGTTGCAGCAATCAATCGCGCCGGTATGCCTGTTTGATCAGAAACTTGAGTAAGCACCGGCGCATCCTTTATCAGTGCGGCATTTACGACTGCCCATTCTTCGGTTTTGTTCCAATCACACTTAGTCGGTGTAGTTTTGCCGACTGGCTGACAAGTACTGGTAATGGCAGTGCTTGGCACCACACCGAGTGACAAATTGCGTGCCGTACGAGAACCTTTGACATTCAAAAGACCGAACTGCATCGCCACAAACACTGCGGTGAACATCAGCCCGATAACAGCAAAAAGCCCGACTAAAAATACAGCATAGCGACGAATAGCCCATTGTTTATTGAGCCATTGAAATGGCTGGAATTTTTTCATGCAGTCACTATAACAGACAGAGACAAAATTAAAAAGAAAAAACCCCTCTACTTTCATAAGAAAGCAAGGGGTTTACATAATCACTCCATTACAATTAAAAAATAATATATGGTGAGCACATTGTCATAAGACATTGTGCAGAAAGTGGTGGGTATTGCTAATTAAAGAACAAAAAATTTTCTACACTGGGATTGTAGTGTATAAGTACCATTTTGTCAACTGGTATAATATAGTCCAGAAAAACAAGCCCTGTGAAAGAAAAATGCTACCAACAACAATACCAAACAGACTGAGGCACGGAATGGCTGATAGCTAATTACTTTTTATATCAAATGATGCTTGATTATATTGATCAATAGAGTTTACGGTAAATGTATATCCTGCAAAAACCGCAGGAACATTAATCTTAGCGGTAACTGTCCCAGTCTGTTTGGTATTGTTGTTGGTAAATGACAAGGTCATCGAGTTATTTCCCACTGCTAAAACTTCATAGGAAAAAAGTTCCATGTTCCCCTTGGCACCGACTCCGTAGTCAAAAGAGTACGTATATCCGTGAGTTGATACCGCAGCACCGTTAGAATCCGTGCTTGTGGTAAATGAAGTCCCATCGGAAGATGTAGTAGTACATTTATAGGCTGCAAAATCACTAGAACTGAACTCACCAGCCTTCCATCGAGTTACGATCGCGGACAACTGGTTCCCAGAAACGGTGCAAGACTGCTTTGTTCCATAGGCACTATCAGTAAACGAGCACATATTTGTCGTCGTTGCCTTACTTACAGACAGCTTGGCTGTAAATATCTTTGTGCCGATAGTTATCGAGTTTGTAGCTGTTGCTGGTCCACACGTACTTGCCTGTGCAATAAAACAATTCATATCAGTCCCACAATCTTTTGAAGGAGTTGTAGCGGTGGCAATTGGCTGTGATTGGTTGGCATTTGTTGAAGTAGAGACGGAAGTCAACGGCGTTGCGGCGGTTGTCTCTACAACAGAGGGATTTGTGACTGGTGTCTTTCTTAAGGTGGAAGCATACGCAATACCTCCAATAACAATAACACCAACTAATATGGATATAATGACTTTTTTATTCATGTCAAAAGTATATCAGAAAAACCTGTTTTCTAAGTTTCTCGTGCTAGCCACGATAAGGTGAGCCGAGGGCTAAGATGGAATCATTTTCTATATAGCATAAGGGTATTTAGCGAGATTCATTGACTTTTAGTATAAAATGTGCTACTGTATACCAGTATCGTTCCTTCAAATACGTTTTATGGGTTCTCAGAGCTTCCCTGCAGGGGCATTTCTGATAACCCATAAAACTCAAAGAAATGAAATATAAAATTGAAGAAGTCCCGAACCATGACATCCAAGAATTCCACGTTACCGAAAAAGTTTGCAGCGAAACGCTACACAGTCTTCGATCTTCTGAAAACATAGAAAGCCATGATATTTTTAAAAGGCTTTCAAAAGGTGAAATTGAAGATATCGGCTACCTTACTGACGCATTGTTTGCCATTGACGGTATTATCGAAGTTGGTTATCACAAGTACAAGTTACGCATAACAAAAGCCGACTTGTTCGACTGGTCGGAAATTGAGGAGCAGGTTCTCCATGTCATCAAAAGCATAGTTGCCAAAGGTGCCGAGATGGTAGAAATACCACGCAAGGCTTGCACCGAGGCAGACCGCATCCGTTTCAGACAGGAATGGGAACGTGCCGAAAGAAACTATGGAGGAGATTTCAGATTTCCAAACATGGATGACTTCAATGACGATGACGACAAGTATTAACTTGTCGCAACATCATTTTAAGACCGATAACTATTTTAGAATCGGTCTTTTTTATTGACAGTTATACATAATCATTGTAGTCTAATAAAAATATTCAAAATCAAAGAACGATGAAGATAAAAATTGAAGAAGTGCCCAACGAGGCGATCTTGAACTTCCATGTGGACAAGAAGGTCTCCCCTGAACTGGTAGTCGATGCTGATTCCGTAGAAAATATAAAAGAAGAATGGGATTTTATGGAAGATGGCAAAGAGCCACCAGAAATACTTGTTGCTCTTGCAGAGGCATTATTTGCCATTCCAGGTGTGACGTCTCTTGGTTTCGACAAGTACGAGATTACGGTGGAAAAGGCCGAACTGTTTGAATGGAAAGATATCGAACCGAAGGTGTTAGAGATCATCAAAGCACAGTTCCTTAAAGAAGGAGAAGAGGTCAAGGAAATGCCCCGTACTATCTATTTCTACTGAAGCGGACAGGGCGATTAATGATCAGCAGGTCAATCGCATGGATAACGATGATCTTGGTTTTAGAAGAATAGGTGGTATGGAGTAAAACATTTAAGCTCAAACTATATTTTAGTTTGAGCTTTTTCTTTTGCGAGTATACTATGAATTTTTATCTCGGCGTAACTATGCGGACACGGAAAGGCTGTTTTTGAGTGTCTCAGTCTGTTTGACAAATAGACTATTTAGTGTTACTATCAAACAAATTTAAAAAAAACAGAAGACATGGAAAATACTGCGCCGTTTGAATACTTTCAGACGATACACCAAGCCGTGCTGGGCTTGGCAAACTTCCTCAACACCGCTTTCAAGGAAAGAGGTGTTGAGATGTGGGAACAAAACGTTGATCCTGCCGAATGCTTGATATGCATGCACAGCGGACTTAACGGCATTGGTTTTGATTTCGATTCCAAGCTTGTGAATCCTTCGTCTGACTTTCACTCTGTAGGATTCATAATAATATTCTGGCCTTCGGGAAGAGCCTTCATACGCTTTGAATGGAGCGTAAGGAATACCAAAAACAGTATCAGCAAATCTGGAAAGTTTGAACAGAAGAACCTTTCATTGCCAGCGACGCTGGACTTGCTGGCAAAATTCCTAAAGGGCGAAGTTCTGCGAGACAGAAAATCAAGAGACAGGTTTTTGTTGGAGTTCAACAACACTACAAACGATTGGGGCGAAGGCATCATGTAAAATTTAAAATCACCGGGACACAACAAAAGGCACATCACTGTGCCTTTTTTCATTACATGGAAAAGTTTTTTACCTTTAATTCTTTTAACAACGCAACTGTTGTCTCTCTGTTATACAACTTAGACTGATAACTATCGCCCTCATAGGCGCTTTGATCTGCATTTCTTAGAGTCATAATCTCAGATTCTAATTGAACGATAACATCTTCTGGCTTCTTCCAGACTGCCTTAATACCTCGCTCATCTCTCTGGTCGGATGTTGGATCACTAACAGTGCTTATATATTTACAGACATATCCAGTCACAATATACTTCTTCTTGAGTACGTCACGATATTGAATCACTTCCCCAATTGGCTTTTTGATTTCTATCCGCATACCGACTTCTTCCATTGCTTCACGGTAGAGCGCCTGTTCATCCGTTTCTCCTTCTTCTACGCCACCACCAACAAGTGAATTGCCGAACAGCAATATTTCATTGCTATCATTCACTATGACAGCTTTTACCGTTTTGCGAATAGTATAGTCTTGCGGTTCAAAAGCATTTGAATTGATAGTTAGAAGTGTCATAGAGCCATTATAACAGAAAAGCCCTTGGGTTCTGAGGAAATAAACGCTTGGAGGTTTTTTGTTTGCCAATTTTATTGACAATATCCTTACACCCTATAGACT
>DHXN01000009.1:7092-10167 GCA_002413705.1 Candidatus Nomurabacteria bacterium UBA5155 | reverse complement strand
TCTTACACCCTATAGACTTTCACTATGAATCCCGATCTCTCTGTCAGCTACAAGCACGATTTTGAAAAGTTTCTCAAGCATACCGATGAAAAAGCGATACTTGTTTCCGAGATAGAAAAATATATCTCAAGATATGACATTCGGTCAGTACTCGACATCGGTGCAGGAAATGGTGAGATAAGTATCCCTCTCTCAAAGAAAGTAGACCGATACTTAGCGATCGAAAAGAACCCTGAATTTACTCTCCAATTAACGCAGGGTGGCGTAGAAACCATGGAAGCGGAATTCCCTGTGCAGGTAGTGGGGGCGTTTGATATGGTCTTGGCTTCTCACACCATTTCATACCGCAGAAGTGATTTCTCCACTTTCATTAAGGAATTTGTTCAGACCGCATGGAATCTGGTAAATGAGAACGGCATTTTTCTCATGATCGGCTCAGGAGGAAACAATGATGACTGGTACAACCTCATGAAAGAAATCGGAGAAGCGACAGAGCTTGAACCAAACAAGCTTGGCTACCAAGAAACGACGGAACAGCTTCACGCCATTGGCAAAGTGACAGTAGAAAAAGTCGCGGCCTATGTCAGAACAGAAACCCTTGAGGATATGATCGATGCATTGACGTTTATCGCAGGCAAGGGAGATCCCGTGCGAAAGGAAAAGTTCCTTCGACATCGTGACGTAACTGAGTCTATCCTTACAGAAAAGTATGCTACCGCAGATGGCTTTGCATTTCCGTTCTATCACTATTTTCATTTGATCCAGAAGAATTAGAATTATCGGTTTTCATTGACAAATTACATAAACGTAGTAATGTGAAAGAAAATTGAAAAAATGCAAACAATAGAAAAACTGCCATTCATGATCCTTACCGAGGACAACTTTGAAGAGGTATTCGAGGTCATCAGACGCTCATTGAGCGGTTTGAAATCGCTTTGGCATAGAAGCATTTACACAGACGACTTGGCAACCGTCCAGAATCTTCTGGAACTTCATGCCAAGGATTTTGATCGTGTAAAATATGGTGGATCGGGACAGAACCTGCTTAGCATGCTGGATCACCAAATGGTTGAGACGGTAAAAATTGAAAAGACGTACACGGGCAAACAACTCATCGCCGTGCGGGACATTCTGGGAAACGGTATCTATGTTGAGGCTGGAGATAAGTTGTACTTTTCCCCACAGGGAATATTCATTGAGGAGAAAGACAAATTTCTCCATAAGGGAACAACATTTTTCTCCGTCTGGATATATCCTACCGAGCTGGCCAAAATGTTTGGGGATGATACTATGGCTCCACTTGACCTAAAGTTACACCTGATAAAGATCTGGGAGACAAAAGAATTTTTGGAACAGATGGGACCGTAAAGGTTTTATTTCACAAAGCCACTATATCGAAAGATAGGTGGCTTTTTTCGTACCAGCACACTGACAACACACTTGAGACAGAAAGAGGGGTAAGGTGCTCGTTTACTGAAGCATACGAAAAAAGCTCAAGATGAGCTGTTTTCGTATGCTTCTCGTGCTAGCACGATAAGGTGACCCTACGGGGAATCGGACCCCGATTAACGGCTTGAAAAGCCGGCGTCCTAACCGTTAGACGATAGGGCCATACGTTATTACTAACGCCCACGTATTATAAATAAAAATGGGAAAAAGTAAACCGCACCCGTTATTGGTGCGGTTTTAGCTGTCAGCTTAATGTTGAAAAAAGACCTGCCTCGTAATCATAAACATAGATCAATTCAAATCCTTCCGAATCATGATCAAATTGGACATAATACCGTTCGGTCTTTTCATCTGGATTCCTTGCTCCATAGTAAAGCCTTAAAGGAGCATCGTGCCCTCCAACTAACTGCTTTATTTGAAACTGAAATAATACGTCCTGCAGGATATCATCATCACCAAACACCACTAGCCGATGTCTGTTTTTAATAATACTTTCAGTAAGATCTGGTAACAAGTATTGATCGCCAATATCCACTTCTTCCAAACAATATCCGATCGCTTTACATGGATTAACGCTGATCGGAATTTCTGCCCAATAAATTGGTAAATCAAAATTTAAATTAGTACCATTTAACATTCCTGGGAGTTTTATTTGTTTCCAAGGAATAAAAATTGCCGAGTATTGATGATTTACTTTCATGATAAAGTTGTTTTCTCTAGTTTGCCTAAAATCGATTTTTTTGTCAAACTAGTGCCGTACCCACGTTCGCGCGGTTAGCTCATATGGTTAGAGCGCAGCATTGACATTGCTGAGGTGACAGGTTCGATCCCTGTATCGCGCACAAATTTAAAATATCGTTATTTTGCAAGGAAGGATTTCTTGCAGTGTTAGAGGTAATGGAACACCCAGCAAGAAGATAAGGTTTATCTTCCAGTAAATTTTATTTGCTTTATAATTATTTATAGGCTAAATTAACAAAAAAAACAGACAATATGAAAATAATCCTTTCAACCACAAATCCGAGCAAGGCAGAACAAATAAAAGCCATGTTCGACCATCCAGATATTGAAATACTGACGCTTACAGAAGCAGGTATTGAAGGCGAAGCCATCGAAGACGGCACAACCCTTGAAGAGAACGCATTGAAGAAAGCAGTCTATGCCAGAGACAATAGTACGGAGGAAGTATGGACAATGGCAGACGATACAGGATTGTTCATTACAACCCTTGAGGGAAAGCCTGGCATACATGCCGCTCGTTGGGCTGGTGATGTATCGACAGATGAAATCACTCAACACACGCTAAATCAGCTTGAGGGAAAGACAGACCGAACAGCAACATTCAAAACAGTTGTCGTTTTAGTTTCTCCTGATGGAAGACCTATCTCGTTTAGTGGTGAAGTAAATGGAACACTTGCAGAAGCTCCAAAGACAAAACCTCAGCCTAAAATGCCATACAGTCCACTCTTCTCCCCAGAAGGTACCGACAAGGTGTGGGCAGAGATGACTGTCGAAGAAGAGAATGCTATTTCCCATAGAGGAAAGGCGTTCAGACAAGTTGTTGCATTTCTTAAACAGCAATTGTAACAAACAAAAAGACTACCAAATTAAAGGTAGTCTTTTTTT
>DHXN01000009.1:1929-6876 GCA_002413705.1 Candidatus Nomurabacteria bacterium UBA5155 | reverse complement strand
TATTGCAATGCAAAAGATAATAACTGTTTTCATGCTATTTGATTTTAATGGTTTACCACAAACCCTTGCGTGAGAAGAGAATTTATGGAAAACCATCAAAACGTTGTAAGGAACTTTATAGCTATATAGTAGCATATTTTACTTGACTTGTCAATATATATGTGCTATTGTATAGCAAACTTAAAAACCAAATTAAAATGGCACAAAAAATCAAAGCAAATATGGGTCTCATGGAGATCGTCATGGCAATGTCGGGAAATAACCTCGGCGCAGGCACACTATGTGTAGTTATCGCTACCAGTGGTGAAGTAGAAAAAATTAACCCGGAAAACAAGTTTGGTGGCTTAGGCTTACTGCTATACCTTGATGGAATGGGTATCCACGGCGAAGACCTTTACAAGCTGAACGCATACGTTTGCGAAGGTGATCTGATAAAGCTCACTGCATTAGTACACGCATCATTGTCTGGCATAGGAGGCGTTACCAAAGAAGCGGTGATCAGAGCGGCCAAAGAAGGTAAAAATTCTTTTGACCACGAAGCCATATTAAAGGCGATGCAAAAAATAGACCCACAATTTGCCAAAGCAGCAGTTAGTGCGTGATCATTTAATTTTGAGAAAAAACCGGGCTCCCCTATTCATTTGGGGAGCTTTTTATTTCCACGAGAGAGCACGATCACTGCGCCACTAAGTGGAGTTCATCGTCCCTTCGACTTCCTTTATAGTGCTTTTAAAATCATTTTGCTTCACTTCGGAAAGCCACGCATCTTTGGCACAAATTGACATAAATTTACCGCATGCTATCATAGTCATGTGCCTGTAGGGGCGTAAGCCCTATTCAGCCAACTTACGAGTAAGCTTGAAGGCAGGTACACCAAAACATCTCTCATTTTGAGGGATTTTTTGTTTTTAATCTTCAGTTAGATCACCACTCGCCAAATGAAATGTATCCTTAATTTTGAGTTTGCCATCAGGCATAATGCTCCAGAACGTGATATTTCCATCCCCAACTTTTCTCAAAATTACTTTCACTTTTATATACTCACTATGACTCTTCACGATCGCCACAAATCCCCAAAACTCCATTTCCTTGGTATCAAAAAAGCCATTTTCTTTTCTCTTACCATACTTACAGAGCTGTTTTCTATATTCTTGCACTGTACCAGATTTTCTAATGATGTCGGATGCCAAACGTAACAAGTCGAATTTTAACAGCTGATTACTCTTATCCCGTTCTCGGCCATCAGACCACATGAGATGATTGAAACCCTCGGATGTAAATAATATATCTTTATTAAAAAATGGACACAAAACCTGCCCTATTGTTTTGTAATAAGTTTCTGTTTCCTCTTTAACTTTTTTATGTCGAGACAATAAGCCCATTGCGGATCATTATATCATTGAAAACTTTATTCCACTGCTTCACTATTCCTTGCACAGTGTTCCATTCCAGACTGCTATCGCGCACAAAAAAAGCACTCACATGAGTGCTTTTTTGATTACAGTTCTCTACAAAAGTACAGCCTCCAGTTCTGTAAACATCTCGTTATACAGCTTCCAATAGTCAACAACTTTCTGTTCACGATGAACAGACTGATCTCGACGCTTCTGATGTTGATGCCGATGCCAGAACACCCCTGATGGATCACATCCTATAAGAGATGTTAACATGGATGTTTTCGGCTTTTGAAAACAGGCATACATGAGATTTATCAATACGGTCTTGCATCGTACTGGATCAGCCTTTGAAGAATTTGACGCTATTACCTGACGCTCAATCCCCGTCTTTTCAAAGAGCAGACGAAAGATTTCTTCGGCAACCTCTTCGGGTTGCTTGTCCGTAATAATGGTTAGTTCTTTGTACTGCTTCGGAAAAAAGGTGTTGACATTGTCATGCAACTTTCGAGAATAGATTCGATAATAACACTTTGGACCAGTCTTCCGTGCCTCATGTCCACGAATGATGCGAGTGACTGCTTCGGGGGTGACATTACATAGTGTCGCTACTACACCAACATCTTCTCCGTCTGAAAGGAAATAGATGAACGCATCGTGCAACGCACTATCTACCGAATCCGGCAGTTTGGGCACTCCGTTAAAGAAGTGCGTAAATCCTGACTTAATGCTAGCAAAAGGCGCTATGAAGCGATATACGTCAACAGCACGCCTACTCTGAACAGTACTAACTGGCACAGCGTCATTTTTAATTGTTAATTCCATGGTTATCTGGTTTTAAAGGTTTTCCTCTTTCTACCACAGGATTAGGATAAGGGCAAATAAAAAAAGCATCCCCATACTGGGATGCTTAACTATTAGTTGGTAGAAATGATGTTCTTTCCGTTAAGGGTAAGGCCGACAAGTCGATAGCTTGTAACGATTTTTTGAAAGCTCTTCTCTATGGAAGCAAGGTCCTTTATGCCCTCACAGTTGTCTCCGATAGCATCGGGGAGCGGCAAGAACGTATCAGGCTGCGCAATAACCTTATTGCAAGCGTATTTTTTGTTTCCAGCACGTACCAAATGCTTGCAGCACTGACTTCCTTGTCCTAACTTACAATATCGTGTTGTCCATGTTTCCATTGTGCAATTCAGTTTCCATAACACTACACTG
Organism: Candidatus Nomurabacteria bacterium UBA5155; assembly: GCA_002413705.1. GTDB lineage: Bacteria > Patescibacteriota > Minisyncoccia > Phycocordibacterales > UBA9973 > UBA4124. Next base: position 4,267 of record DHXN01000009.1, on the reverse strand, counting down.
AACATGCTTAGCAAGTCAATTTTGACCTTTTGCCCCTTAGGCCTCACAATTAAGCAAAAACCGCGACACAATGGAAAAAAGAGAAATTATCATCCTCGCTATCACAAAGACCGAGGGTGCCGGGGCTCGAACCATTGCCCGCCAGCTGGTTCGTACGTATGGATACAAACATTATTCCGTAAGAGATGAGCTTGTGGAGAAATATACGCACATGTGCGGAATGCCTCCCGCTCATCAAGATGATCTTGAACAGTTTGCTACCGACCTGCGAAGATCATACGGCGTTGAATATATTATCGCGCCGCTTATCGCAGATATACTACATAGTAAAAAGGGGTATCTTTTTGTCATCGAGTCTATACTATGTCTCGGTGAGCTTATGTATATTAGTAAAGTCTGCAAAGCCTCAAACGTAAGACTTGCATTAGCAGCACTAGACGCACCTACGGAAATGCGCAGAAAGCGACTTGCAGAGCATGCAAAATTTAAGGGGAAAAAGACCCTTGAGAGACTTCTAAAGATATATGTTCCTCCCACTACTGATTATTTTCAGGCAGTAGAATGGTTTGAACAAACGGATAATTGTCCGGAGAAAATCAATGTATGGAAATGTCTTAAGTATGTTCCCAAAGCTGGTCACTTTAAAAACCTTAATGGTCAGCAAGTTCAAACGGCTGCCTGCATGCATCAATATGCACTACGTATCTAACACACAAATCCCCCTTCACATGTTGGGGGATTTTTTATAAAAAAATCCCTTGCTTTCGCAAAGGATTCAAATATTAACTAATTATTTTTTCTGGTGTTCTCCCCAGAACCCAATAGCCGTATGCAACGGTAAGACGTTCTACTATCGCTTTTATTTTTTCGTCCGGTAAATTTCCATCTACCTTAACAATAAAGTTTGAAAGCTTAACATCATTTTTTTCCTTGTTCGGGTTAATGAAAAACACCTTAAAGGATTCCGGAATGTACTTATACGCAGTTGGAAAACTTATAATCAGGTCTTCGTCATTTTTATCTGCATATTCTTGCAACAATTCTTTCACACTCTTAGTGTTAGAAGAACGCATTAACTGAGCCTGCAGTACATGATAAAAGCGCTCATAGCCTTCACTCTTGATCATGAATTCTGCAACATTATCGGAATCTATTCCGACATGACCATTGAACGTAATGATATCGGTAGTGTCATTGTTTGGTTTCTTTCGCATCTGTTATTGATTTTGTTTTAAAAACATTACCATATTTTCTGAATTTGGCAAGAAAAAAAGCCCTTCTCTTTTTAGAGAAGGGCTCAGGCCGATTTACTTTACTAATTTCAAGCTAGGTTTCGACTGTTTTTTTTGTTTGTTTTTTTGCTCTTCATTAAGATTTTTATAATGCTTAATCAAAACTTTTTGGGCAATCTCCCCCGGATTAATGCTGTCGGGGTGTAATTTTTTTTCTGTTTGAAGATTCATAAATGTACGTTTTGCCATATCATAACACAATTTCCAAAATAATCAATCAAATGCTATAGTATTGCCATGAATATCCTCAGCATAGAAACTAGCTGTGACGAGACGGGCATCTCTCTCCTGAAGCACCCAGAAGACACGGAAAGCCTAGTATTGCTCGGCAATGCCCTTGCCTCTCAGATTGCACTCCATGCCCAGTATGGAGGAGTTTTCCCTGCCATGGCAAAACGTGCTCATGCTGAAAAAATTATTCCTTTAATCAAGGAATGTCTCGCTCAGACATCCATACTTATCGAGAAAGAAAGCACTCTTGGCACTGACAGCAAGGATACTATCATCTCTATCTGTACCCATGAGGACGAAATGATTAATGAGTTTGTGAGCTTCTTCAATACCTATAAAAAACCTGATATTGATTATATTGCGGTAACAGTTGGACCAGGTCTTGAGCCGGCACTCTGGGTTGGTATCAATGCCGCGAAAGTATTGTCGACGGTATGGAACATACCAGTGATTCCTGTTAACCACATGGAAGGACATGTGGTAACTGCTGCAGTATCTGAAACAGATAAAATATACACGTTCAACGACCTTGAATTCCCTATTCTCGCACTGCTTGTGTCTGGAGGGCACACAGAACTAGTATTAACAAAAAGCTATGGTGCATACGAGAAGATCGGCCAGACACGTGATGACGCAGCAGGCGAAGCATTCGACAAAGTTGCGCGCATGCTTGGACTGCCGTATCCAGGAGGACCAGCAGTCTCAAAACTGGCAAGAGAATTCAGAGCAAGTGGCAAGGAGCAGCCATTTGATATGCCTCGCCCTATGCTGCATTCCCAAGACTATGACTTCTCTTTCTCGGGATTGAAAACTGC
>DHXN01000009.1:0-1805 GCA_002413705.1 Candidatus Nomurabacteria bacterium UBA5155 | reverse complement strand
TTATCGTTGGCGGTGGGGTATCAGGAAACTCATATCTGAAGGAACAACTCACAGAATACATTGCAAAAAAACTTCCTGGAGTTGCAGTATTGTTCCCAGAACCATGGCTAGCCACAGACAATGCAGTGATGATTGGATTGGCAGCACATGCTCGTGTCTTAAACGATACTTTTGTCGTGCAATCAGCAGAAACACTCAGAGCAAATGGGAACCTTTCAATTTCTCAATAATCTAGAAATCCTCTAAAAAAAGTGTTATATTTATTGAATGGAAAACACCCCTTCCTCCGTTCCGGAGAAGCTTTTGAAGCCGTACAATCCAACCGAAGAAGAATCTGCTATTTATGCCAAATGGGAGGCATCAGGATATTTCACTCCTGAAAATATGATTAAGGATGGCTTAACTAAGCCTGATGCAGAACCGTTCACTATCGTCCTTCCTCCTCCAAACGTAACGGGGGTATTACACATGGGACATGCCATGATGATCACTGTCGAAGACATTCTCATCCGATACAAGCGCATGCGCGGTTTCCGCACGCTCTGGCTGCCCGGCACCGACCACGCCGCTATCGCCACACAATCAAAAGTGGAAAAAGAAATTCAAAAAAGTGAAGGTAAAAGCCGTCACGATCTTGGACGTGAAGAATTACTCAGTCGTGTGCAAATATTTGCACAAAACAGTCATGACACCATTGTGAACCAAATGAAAGTCATGGGCGCATCATGCGACTGGACACGCGAAGCATTTACTCTCGATGAGACGCGCACAAAAGCCGTGCGTACTGTCTTTAAAAAAATGTATGACGATGGCTTGATCTATCGTTCTCACAAAATCATTAACTGGGATCCGAAAGGTCAGACCACTATTTCTGATGATGAGATTGTGTACGAAGCGCGCAAGGCCACCATGTACACGTTCAAATATTCGAAAGACTTCCCTATTGCGATTTCAACTACTCGTCCGGAAACAAAAGTTGGTGATGTGGCTGTGGCAGTGCATCCTGATGATGTTCGCTATGCAGAATTTGTGGGAAAGGAATACGATGTTGTATTTTGTGGTGTACCGATTCATATCACTATCATCGCTGATAGTGCGGTGGAAAAAGACTTCGGCACTGGCGCGCTCGGTGTCACTCCTGCCCACTCTATGACTGACTGGGAAATTGCTGACCGCCACAATTTGCCTCGCCCACAAGTTATCAATGAATATGCAAAGATGACTGTCGGCGATGACCGACTGCTTGGCAAAAAAGTATTGGACGCTCGCGACATCATTGTAAACTGGCTGAAAGAAGAAGACCTGATCGAAAAAGAAGAGATGATGGATCAAAATGTGGCAACAGCTGAACGCACCGGCGGCATTATCGAGCCGCTGCCAAAGTTGCAGTGGTTCATCGATGTGAACAAATCATTCGTATTGAAACATTCTACTATAGACACTATTGCTAGCGGTTCAGAAACGACACTCAAAGCCATTATGCGCGCGACTGTCGGCACTGGTCAGATTAACATCATTCCCGACTATTTCACCAAGACATATTTTCACTGGATCGATAATTTGCGCGATTGGTGCATCAGTCGACAGATTTGGTATGGTCACCGTGTACCGGTATGGTACAGAGAAGATGAAATATATACTGGCATTGAAGCGCCAGTTGATGACGAACACGGCACATGGCAGCAAGATGAGGACACGCTCGATACCTGGTTCTCTTCCGGCATGTGGACATTTTCGACGCTGGGCTGGCCAGAACAGACAGAAGATTTGAAGATCTATCATCCGACCAGTGTGCTTGAAACGGG
>DHXN01000003.1 GCA_002413705.1 Candidatus Nomurabacteria bacterium UBA5155 | reverse complement strand
GGGCTCGGATATGTGTATAAGAGACAGGAAATATCCCATACATAATATGTATTGTATATTTCTTTTTGTGCGCGACAGACCCTGATCTTCCTGTGCTACACTGCTCTTATGCTATTCGGTCTCATCGGCGTTAAGAAAACCTACAAACCAAACTGGATTTCTTTCGAGAAAATTGTTGACGATAAACCATACAGTGTGACGGTCGATACCTGTCACACTGATCTTGTTGTTCAAAAAACATACGGCACGGTTTTGGTGGTAACGATCAAATTGGAACACCCCGAAGCCATGGCAAAAGAACAACAAACCATTAACGAGATTGCTAATGATCTTCAAGACACCATCAAATCATTTGTTCACAGTTTTTATATCGGCAGTGTCTATGGAGACGGCAATGCGCTTTTGTACTACACGCTCGAACAAGGCATAGAAGACAGTATTGTTTTGGAATTTCTGACACACACTAAGCGTACCTACGCGATCAATTGGGCCGACGATGCTGGTTGGACGTTTATCAAGAACACTCTGTATCCAAGTAAAAAGGAAACACAGCATACGATTAATACCCAGATGCTTGAATTCGTAAAGATAGAACATGGCAAGAAAAGTGATGACCCATTGCCGCCTGGCATTGCGCACACTATTTTTTTCAAAGACCCAATGCAAAAATTAAAACTTTTGGAAGAACTCAAGGCATGTGGATACAGTCAGATTGGACAGACCATGACAGTGAAAAGCAAAGACGAAGAAGCGTTGCCGTTCTACATGGAAGTAGGAAAAAATAGCGCCCTTGATATCGATACTATCAACAAGCAGACGGATGAGATAATTGATCTCCTTGAAAAATACACCGCTAGGTACGATGGCTGGCAGGCTATGGGAGGCAGTATTGTTTCAGTTGTATTGCCAATTCAAGAGGGCTTCACATTGATCGAACTTTTGGTCGTCATCGCGATCATCGGCATCCTTGCTTCTGTTATTCTTGCGTCACTTAATAGTGCCAGAGAAAAAGCCAGAAACGCCGTCCGTATCGCAAATATTCATACCATTCAAACTGCCATTAGTGCGTATTATGCTGATCACGGTAGTTATCCGATTACCCCTACCACTGATCCAGGATGGTGGCGTAGCCAGTGTCCCTATTGGACAAGCTATGATCACAGTCTGACAACCGGCTATGCCGCCGACGATGTTATTCCCGGGTTGGTACCAGAATACATGCCATCATTTCCTGATGATCCTGCCATGAATACCGTCGCAGACACAAGCTGTTATCTGTATCACTCTGACGGTACGGACTATGTTCTTCTCGATCACAATATTTCTGACCCAGGCTTTTCATACAATAGTTTCCCCCAGTTCATCGACCCTGCTCGTGATGGCGGTACTGATTGTACTAAAGTGGATGGTACAGCTGTCTGGTCATGGAAAATTTATAGCCCGGGTGGAGCATGCTGGTAATATGAACATTCCTATTTTATTTGAAAATGACGAAGTGCTTGTTATCAATAAGCCTGCTGGTTTGATGGTCCACGGCGACGGCAAAAAGGATACTCCAACGCTGGTGGATTGGATCTTGAAAGAGCGACCAGAAATTGCGGGCATTGGAGAACCACAGGCTGGTGCTGATCGACCAGGAATTGTTCATCGTCTCGATGAAGATACAACGGGCGCACTTATTATCGCAAAAACTGCGCAGTCTTTTGAAAACCTGAAAGCGCAGTTTCATGATCGTAAAACAGAAAAGGAATACCATGCATTTGTCTGGGGACATTTCAAAGAAAACGCCGGCATAGTGGACGTGCCAATTGGTCGCAATGCCACAGACTTTCGTCGCTGGCATGCCGGGCGGGGAACCAGAGGCGAGCTGCGCGAAGCGGTGACTCGATGGCAAGTGGCGCAGCAATTTGTTGATGAAAACGACGAACAATTCTCATTTATGCATCTTTTTCCCAAAACTGGACGAACCCACCAACTTCGTGTCCATATGAAGTACCTGCAGCGCCCCATCGTGGCTGACAGGCTCTATGGCCCCTCCAAACCGTCGGCTCTGTTGTATACCCTTGGATTTGCTCGTTTGGCACTCCATGCTCGTAAAATCAGCTTTTTTGGACTTGATGGGCAGGAGGTGACTGTAGAAGCTCCATATCCCGATGACTTCCAACAAGCCCTTGCAAAATACACCTCTGCATGATAAAGTGCTGTCCTATATGGCTATCGCATTTACTACAATAGATACAGACGCGCGCAAGGCACTGGAGTTCACTTCAGGTGACACACTTCGCGTATGGTCAAAGATTGAAGATAAAGGAAAATTCCGTCTTCAAGCATTTGAAGGACTGTGTTTGGCACGTAAACACGGCACTGATCCTCAAGCGACATTCACTGTTCGCAAGATTTCAAACAATGTTGGCGTAGAGCGCATCTTCCCGCTGTACTCACCGATGATCGACAAGATCGAAGTGACAAAGCATGCAAAAACTCGTCGCTCAAAGTTGTACTACATTCGCGACAAGGCAGCAAAAGAAATTCGCCGCAAGATGAAAACTATTGTTTCAATCGGCAAACCCAAGAAATTGGAAATTCCAGAAACCGTCACCGAAGCACCAGAAACTTCAGAAGAATAATAAAACGAGCCTCAATGGCTCGTTTTGTGTTATTATTTTGATATGAAAAAAGATCGCGGCTTCACCCTCATCGAACTCCTGGTCGTCATCGCGATCATCGGCATCCTTGCTTCTGTTATTCTCGCCTCGCTCAATACTGCTCGAGATAAAGGCCGCTATGCACTCGTGATTCAGCAAATGCAGCAAATTGCTGAAGCAGCTCAGATCGACGTTGCCAACACGGGAGTCTATCCGCCCGACGTTGTACCGAATGTTAATCCAGGTCTTACCACCATGACCACATGGCCGACACCGCCGTGCCCCGGATGGACGTACGACTGGGACAATTGGGATCCAGCAGACGGGGGAAGTAACATTGGGTATCCTGCGGTACGCGTGACTATACGCAGGACCGATGTCAGCCCTGTGTATTATTTTTGCATCCATGCTGCCGATCCTACTCAGTGCGGTTATCCTGGTGGTGCCAACATTACTTCTGTGAAAACGCTGACTTGTAAAGAATAAGCATTTTGGTATAGTACGTGAGCCCCTATATGCCCAGGTGGTGAAATTGGTATACACGCATCCTTGAGGTGGATGTGCCTTCGGGTGTGGAGGTTCAAGTCCTCTCCTGGGCACAAAAAAAACTTCTTAGAGATACTAAGAAGTTTTTTATATTCATACTATACTGTAGGCAATGGATGCAGCACT
>DHXN01000013.1:52789-54192 GCA_002413705.1 Candidatus Nomurabacteria bacterium UBA5155 | reverse complement strand
ACATTTTCCATTTTAAATCCTGCCACGATACCGCGATCAAGACCTTCCTTCAGACCTTTTTCAACTGGCGCGATAAATTCCTGAGGAATAGCACCACCCTTGATACTGTTAACAAATTCAAATCCACCCGTACGCTTCACATTCTTCGGTAGATTGTTCACATCGACATTCTGATCCATCGGCTTGATGCGAATTTTCACGTGACCATAGTTACCCTTACCGCCAGACTGCTTGATGTACTTGCCTTCTGCTTCAGCAGTACCGGTAATAGTTTCGCGATATGCCACCTGCGGCTTGCCGACGTTTGCCTCGACGTTGAATTCGCGCTTCATGCGATCCACGATGATTTCCAAGTGAAGTTCTCCCATGCCGGCAATGATTGTTTCTTCTGTTTCAGGATCGGTTGAGACCTTGAATGTCGGATCCTCATCGGAGAGACGGTTCAATGCAAGACCCATTTTTTCCTGGTCAGCCTTGGTTTTCGGTTCGATACGAAGGGTGATCACCGGTTCTGGGAATTTAATACGGTCAAGAATGATTGGCTTTGATTCATCAGTCAATGTATCTGAGGTCTTTGTTTCTTTCAAACCAACAGCAGCGGCAATTTCACCAGCAAAGACTTTCTTCACTTCTTCACGCTGGTCAGCCTGCATACGAACAATACGTCCGATGCGTTCCTTGCTACGAGTACGTGGATTATAAATGTACGAGCCTGCTTCAAGTGTTCCAGAGTATACACGGAAGAATACTAGCTGCCCCACGAATGGATCAGACATAGACTTGAATGCCAATGCAGAAAACGGTTCTTTATCGTCAGCATGACGGACGATTGACTCGTCGGTATTTTCGTCAGTTCCAGTAACTGGTGGAATATCACTTGGAGATGGAAGATAGTCAACAACAGCATCGAGCACGAGCTGCACGCCCTTGTTCTTCAGCGCACTGCCCGCGTAGACAGGGAAAATATCATTAGCAATAACTGCCTTACGCAAAAGCTTTTTCAATACTTCCAATGTTGGTTCCTTGCCTTCAAGATATTCATTCATCACTGTCTCGTCATTTTCGACGATGCGTTCTACCAGTTCAGCATGATACTTCGTGGCATCTGCCATCAGATTCTCCGGGATTTCTTTTTGAATAACATTGATGCCCATGTCGCCTTCGAAGTAATACGCTTTCATTTCCAAAAGATCAATGACACCTTCATGTTTTTCTTCAAGACCGATTGGCAGCTGTGCGCGAACCGCCTTCTTTGAGAGACGATCCTGAATACTTTTGTATGAGTGTTCAAATGAAGCACCTGTACGATCAAGTTTGTTCACAAAACAGATACGAGGAACATTGGCTTCGTCAGCATAACGCCAGTTGGTTTCTGACTGCGGTTCAACACCAGCAACACCATC
>DHXN01000013.1:12708-52615 GCA_002413705.1 Candidatus Nomurabacteria bacterium UBA5155 | reverse complement strand
TCCATCCAGTCAGTAGTAGTCTCACCATCGTGTACTTCACCGATCTTGTGACTCATACCAGTGTAGAAAAGTACACGCTCTGAAGTGGTGGTCTTACCGGCATCAATATGCGCGATAATTCCAAAGTTTCTTGTTTTTTCGAGGGAAAATTCTCGTTCCATAATAATATCTGTTGTGTTTTATGCTTAATTAATAATCCGCCAAGGGGCGGAAAGGTTCACATACTATAGAGCCAAAGGGCAGTTTTTGCAATAGAAACAAAAAATCCCCATCGGGGATTTTTTGTTACCAAGCAAAGTGAGCAAAAGCTTTGTTTGATTCTGCCATTTTGTGAGTATCTTTCTTTTTCTTCACAGCATTTCCTTCATTTTTTGCTGCTAGAGAGAGTTCGTCAGCAAGAGCAACAGCGGTTTTTACGCCTTTTCGGTTACGAGTTGCATCAATGATCCAACGCATAGCCAGAGCATTGCGACGTTCTGCGCGAACTTCGCGAGGCACTTGGTAGTTGGCACCACCGATACGGCGTGAACGAACTTCAACAAGAGGACCGGCATTTTTGATAGCGTTTTCAAACACTTCAAGTGCGTCTTCTACAGTAGTGTCTTTTTCCTTTATAAGGTCAAGAGCACCATACACGATAGTACGTGCGGTGTTTTTCTTGCCATCTTGCATAATGGAGTTAATAAACTTCTCAAGACGTTCTGATCCGTACTTGATGTCTGGCTTAACCATATTTCGATTTGTTACTTTTCTTCGCATATATATAAATTATTCCTTCGTGCTATTTTTTAGCTTTTGGCAGCTTAGTTCCGTATAGTGAGCGACTCTTGCGACGCTTTTCAATACCCTGAGTATCGAGCACACCACGCACAACGTGATAACGCACACCGATCAAGTCTTTCACACGTCCACCGCGGATCATTACCACAGAGTGTTCCTGGAGATTGTGACCTTCACCGGGAATGTATGCAGTTACTTCCATACCATTGGTAAGACGGATACGAGCAATTTTACGAACCGCTGAGTTCGGCTTTTTTGGAGTAGTAGTCGTTACTTTTGTACATACGCCGCGCTTGAAAGGAGACGGGTAAAAAATTGGTTTGTTATGAATGTGGTTCATGCCACGTGAAAGTGCAACCGCCTTTGTTTTGCGAGTTACATTTTTTCGTGGTGTTTTGATTAGCTGATTAAACGTAGCCATGTCCCGCTATGCTACTACATTGAAGGAAAATAGGCAAGTTTAGATTGGAACCATTATCCCCGTAAATAGATGGAACACGCCGAAAGCTAGCGGTGCAACAAAACTCCAGCCAAAGATTATAAATAAGAGCAACAGCGGTAAACTGAAGCGTTCTATAACACGCATAGTTGGCAGAGCTCGAATTGGCAACACAGCGTTTAAAAATCGAAATCCATCAAGTGGAGCCAGAGGAATACTATTAAATAAGGCCAAAATGACATTTATCAGCACAATAATGCTTGCACCATCAATGAGGGCGATAGTTCCATAATGGAATACCACCGCTACGCGAATCATTAAGCCAAAAAAGACGGCAATCGTTAGATTTACCACAATACCGGCAATAGACACTTTGGCCTCGCTGATGCGACCATTGTGTAGTTTATTAGGGTCATACGGTACCGGTTTCGCCCAACCGACCAGAAAATTAGTACCAGAAAGAATCAACACCAAAGGCAATACGACCGATCCGATCCAGTCTATATGTTTCAAGGGATTTAGTGTAATGCGACCAAGATTTCGAGCTGTTGGATCCCCCTCTCGCTCCGCGATCAAGCCATGCGCTACCTCGTGAACAATAATAGAGAATATCAGGACGACAAAATAAAAAATTGAGGTTGTAGTTATCATGTGTCCAACAGTATATCACCCCTGACAAGGGTTACAGCATAAAGCGCCGATCTATTGTCCCATTATACACATGAAAAATAGAGGAGGTATGCGCCAGTACATAGCTGCCATCATCTTCACGACGTTCAATAGTGATGTAATATTTACCTTTTGGTACCAAACAAGTGAATTGACCTTCAAAAGAAGTTATTTTTTGCAGTATTTGAACATCTTTAGCGGTAAAAACAGTTATTCGCGCAAAAGCAACAGGTTGCTTTGTTTTTCTATCAATGACGATACTTTGAGAATAATGTTTTGGTTCAAATATGTACCAAAACAGTATTGCCAGAGCGACAGCAACATACGCTATGCCAAGCCCTCCATAAAAAGTCTCATTATAATGATAGTAACAATGAACTATGAGGAAAAATGCTCCTATCAAAAGATAGACAATTTCAGCGATGTCAAACTCGGATTCTTTTATAAAATGCAAAAATATATGATGACGTCGTTTTTCAGATTGATTCCAATCTTTAGCAATAGGATCCATAGGTATTGCAATGGCAATTGACCGTTCACTATCAACCACTTCAATGGTTTCACCATAATATAACCCTGTATATGGACCATCGGTGCGCGCACTGTGAAGAGAAAAAGCTGGAAAAGCGTAATTTGTTTTCTGCACATCAATAGTATAGAGACCTCGTGGCAAAATAAGTGTAAAACGACCATTGAGATCACTGATCATTGTACTGACCTCCACGCCCAGCGTATTTCGCACAATAATATATGCCGGATCAATGGGTAGTTTGGTCTTTGCATCATATACCACACTCCAGTTTTGATTTTTTTTAAACAATGCACTGGGGGTGACAAGCCAATAGAGAGCCTTGTACGGCAATATTAATAGCTGCTTAACAAGAGGAATTCGCAGGAAAATAAGCACAGTGGCAAAAAGCAGGATCAGTGGTACGAGAGGAGAAATGGCGGCAAGTGGTTGCATACAATATAACCCTATGATACCATACGGACACTATGGCAAAAGCTTGTGCAATAACTCAAAAGACATCTCAGGTCGGCGGTAAATACGCCAATCGTACTCGTGCGACTGTATTTACTCCAACCGGTAACCACCGCAAGTATGCAAACCTGCAAAAAAAGCGTGTGTATGTGCCTGAAATCGACAAAACGCTCGTGCTGACTGTTTCAACCAAAGGTATGCGCACTATCCAAAAGAACGGTGCATACAATGCCCTCCGAACAGCTGGTGTATTGAAATAAAAACGTTTCCCATCGGGAAACGTTTTTTTGTTTTATGTATACCTATCTCTATTTCGTTTGTTGCGGATTCTGTTTGAATTCCTTAATGGAATATGTGGATTTCTTAACATAAATCCAATTAAGTTAATTGCTGTTCTTTCTCCTTGGAAAACTCTCAGCGCTGCAATAGATTGAAGCATGACGTTTGGGTTTTAGTTTCTATCACTATATATCAAAACTACATTTATTGCACACTCCGCCATGTCCATTGTGTCGTTCCATCTGTGGTTAGATCGACCGTTCCTTTTTGTTGTGTGCTAATCCAAGGAATGGCAAGATCTTGCAAGCGCCCAAGCGTTTCTTGATTGGGGTGACCATATTTGTTATCAATACCGGCAGAAATCAAACCAAGTGCGGGCGATACTGCTTTCAAATACTCAGTGCTTGAAGAAAACTTTGATCCGTGATGACCAAGTTTCAACACATCTGAAGTCAGCGATTGCGACTCGGCTTGAACTAAGAAATGCTCGACCGGTGACGTAGAGTCACCGGTGAAGAGCGCGCTTCGCCCACTATCCGAACTGCCGACGTGCAACCTCGCCACTACCGATGCAGGGTTTGTTTGCCACGTACTAGTATCTCGATCAGGAAACAATATTGAAAGTGTGGTCAGTGGCGCGGTATCCAACGTAATAACCATACCATGTCGAACGTAGTAACAAGGTATATGCTCTTTCAGTAATACTTTATACAAATCAGTAAATGTCTTTGTGTCGGTTTGCGCATCTGAAGTTAGAAACAGTCCGACCTGATATCGGTCCAAAACATACTGCAATCCCCCAATATGATCTGCATCTGGGTGTGTGGCGATCATGATATCAATGTTTTGATCACCAACAGGCAGCACTTTGGAAAGCTCAGAGAGTACGGTGGTATCGCGGCCGCCATCGATCATGATTTTCTTGCCGTTGGCGGCCTCAATCAAAAAACTGTCTCCTTGTCCGATGTTGAGCATAAAAATATGCGTCTTTCCGTCATACTTTGCCGGACGCAACAGCAATATAGCCGCGATAAATACTGCGGAAATGCCAAAAAGTATGAAGAGTGTGCGGTGATGACTGGTCATGTATACTGTATATGTAAGACATTAGTTCTACCATTTCTGATATCAATTAAAACCAAATAAATAATAAAAAAATACTATGTATACTGAACAACAATTTATAATCCCTGCATTGAAAGGAATCAGTGAAAAAACAATCGAAGAACACAAGAAGCTCTATGCCGGCTATGTAAAACACGCAAACCTTATCATTGACCATATCAAAGAGCTTTCTGTTGATGCTGAGAAAAATGTTTACGAAATTAACGAGCTTCAGCGAAGATTTTCATTTGAATGGGGCGGCATGCGCAACCATGAAGTGTACTTTGCGCTTCTTGAAGGTGGAGCAAATACCGAAGCGCCGACGCTTCATGCCGCAATTGAAAAACAGTGGGGGTCATTTGATGCCTGGCTGGCTCGTTTTTCTGCCATTGCTATGACTCGCGGTATCGGCTGGGCAATGCTGTACCTCGATACAAAAAGCGGCGAGCTGGTAAACGGTTGGGTGGACGAACAACATCTCGGACAGCTCGTTGGTTGTGTGCCAGTCGTTGCACTTGATATGTGGGAACACTCTTTTGTTGCTGACTATCAGCCATCGGGCAAGAAGCAGTATGTTACTGACTTCCTGGCTCAGATGAATTGGTCCGTGGCAGAAAAGACTTTCACAATAGAGAGCGCAGCTCATACCAAAACTGCTTAATTTCAAAACGAAATACGATACTAAAAAATAGTATGTAGATTCCGATAACACCCCACCACGCAAGTGGTGGGGTGTTTAGTTGCGGCAAAGTGTTTAATACTTTCAATAGTCCAATGACACAATTACCAATAAAAGAAACCAGTATTCCACAAACCTGAGCAATCGGTGCAATCCATGAAACGGCTAACACGCTTGCGCCGAGCAACATCATCAGTGGTGTAACAATTGCCATCAAAATATTGGCAAATGGTGAAGCCAGCGGAACCATTCCGGAGAAGTACATCGTGTACGGCAACATAAACAGTGGTACACATATTGCTAAGATTGCCAGCTCCCGTATGGCATATTTCTCGGGCAAAAAATAAAATATCGGTTGCACTTTCGGCAAAACCACAATCATAAAAATGGTTGCCAGTACCGACAAATGAAAACCAGGATCAACAAATAGTGTTTCCGGCGAATAGAAGAAAAAGAACAATACTGAAATAGTCAGCGCGCGAAATGGTATGTAGTTTCGTCTGGTCATACCCGCGCTCAATGCAATCACACCCATAATGCCAGCACGAACCGCCGACACTCCTGTGCCGCTGATTAGTACGACAAGTACAATCGCGCAGGCAGTCAGTACCGATCGCAGATGAAATGGCAGCGGTCGTAACAACAGTGAAAGAAAGATAGCCAGCAGTGTAATATTTTCTCCCGAGAGTACGACCACATGCAGCACCCCCGTTGTGCGAAATAAATCTTGCATCCATGTTGGTATGCCGCCTTGATATCCCACCAGTATTCCCGACACCAAACCATCTATCGGAAATGAAATATATTTTTTGAATACATCTGCAATATAAAATCGTAGCGTGGTGGCGGTACGAACAATCGAAAAATTTCCCGATGAAATCATACTGACTGATGCCGCAGGCATCAGTCCAACAATACTTTTTGATTGCATATATGACTGATACGAAAACATTCTGCCGGTATCGGTCACGAAATCAGTCGGCATCTGCATTGTGCCAAATACTTTCACACCATCTCCGGGCAAAAAAGTATTTTGTGAATGAATAGTGACTTGAAGATCTTTTTTATATTGCGTATCTTGTACTACAAGCAATGTTTTATCAATTCTGCGATCAACCGTTTGCACGATTGCCGTGATTGGACGAGCGGTAAAAAATCCATGCGGCACAGTCACCACATGAACAACCATTGTCACTGCTCCCAAAAATATCATTGCGCCGGCCACCATACCGCCCCAAAGTGCTTTTGGTGATAAAAAATAAATAAAGAAAAAAGCGCTCGTTAGAGCGCTGACGATTCCTACGGTGAGTAGTCCTATGCCGGTGCGATACAGTAATGCACCAAACAATAAAAGCAGTGTGAGGGCTTCTATCACAACAAACTCGCAAGTGTATAGTCTTGTGCCAGCGCCGTTTCTTCCGCTTTTGAAAATACCTTTTTGTACTTTGCGCCCTTCGTGCCTTTCACACGCTTCTCGCATGCCGCCCATGTTTTATCCGCATGCACAATACCATTCACCATCGACACATATGAATATGCTTTTGCACTGCTACTCTTCTTTTTAGCAGGTGCGCTTTTCAAATTTTTTTGCATACTTTCTTCATCGTACCCGTTTTCTTCCAAAAATGTTTTATAGTCTTTTACCTTTCCTGAAAACAATGTTGGTTTTTTTTCCAATGCCGCCGCAACTGCCAACTCATCACATCGTTCATTATACAAATCTCCTGCATGACCTTTCACTTTCTCTATGCTAATTCGTGAACCGTATTCTTTCATCAGTTTCAACAAATTTTGCCACTGCCCTTTATTCTCAACCGGAGTTTTTGCACTGGTGATCCATCCATTTCGTTCCCATCCTTTGGCCCACTTTGTCATGCCATTGATAACATACATCGAGTCACTGAACACTGTCACATGCCCATCCCACGACAGCGCTCCGTTGTCTGAAAGCACTGCTTCTACCGCAGCAAGCTCCATTTGATTATTGGTTGCACGAGCGGCATTGCCAGCAATTTCCATGCCGTAGTCTCCCGCCAAAATAATCGCAGCCCAGCCTCCCGGACCAGGATTGCCACGCGATGCACCGTCTGTATACATAATTAGTTTATTTTTCATATGTTGAGTATAACAGAATCTCTTTTATGCGAATACGGATGCCACCGCGCCAGCCAGCTTCGAGTGTACCGAGAATATTGACTGTCTTTCCTGGTTCACATTTCGCGCAAAAAGCTTCATCCACAAAAAAAGTAAAAGCAGTCGCAGCGCCTGTTGCATCAGTGACAATGCATTCAATATGTTCTTTTGCCTTGCCGAATTTCTTTGAACTTTCAATCAGTATGTTTTCAAATAGGAAGAGCGGTTCGGGGTTGCCGATACCAAACGGAGCAAAGTTTCGCACAACCGATAGATGCCGCAGAGTGGCACATGACAGCGGAAGTGTTAGTGGCGCAAGTACTTCCACCAGTTCTTCTTCTCCATTTTCAGAATCATCTTCCAGATTATTTTTTTGCAAACAATCATTCAGTGCTTGCTCCAAAAAGTGCACCTGTTCTTTTGCTACACCAAATCCTCCCGCTGCTTTGTGTCCACCAGAGTGGAGCAATGCGCCTTCCGGCAAACCGTGCATCAGTGACGCGGCATGATGAATCGCAATCATGCGGCATGATCCCTTCAATGATCCGTCACCGCCCTCGCCCCAGACAAAAAAACTTTTACCATATGTCTCCGACAGTTTTCCCGCTACCAGTCCGAGTACTGCCGGTCGCCATGTTAGATCACCGATCACTACAATATCGGGCAGTTCTCGCGCAGCCAGTCGCACATGCGCATCTTTTACGATTCTGGCCACCAATAATTTTCGTTCGTCATTTATTTTTGTCAGTTCTTTCACCACCTCCATCGCTCGCGTGCGGTCACCAGTCGACAATAATTCAAATGCCAACATCGGTGTGGCCATACGAGATGCGGCGTTCAATCGCGGTGCCACCGTAAATGTCAGATCACTTTCGGTCAGACGATAGGTATCAACACCATTGGCACTAAACAGCGTTTGCAGTCCAATACGGCGAGTTTTTTTCATGACCAACATGCCATACCAGACCAACATGCGATTTTCTCCGGTCAGTGACACCATATCAGACAGTGTGGCGAAACCAACCAAATCCAACAGCCATTTTTCCCATCCAATCGGTATCTTGTATTGCTCACCATAGCGATGCAAAAATCCTCGCACCAACATAAATGCCACAGCCGCTCCACAGAGATTTTTCTCCGGATAATTTCCCACAGCCGGATGAACGACCGCAAACCCAGCAGGCAGGATTTCTAGCGGCGCGTGGTGATCGGTCACAATGACATCAATACCGCGTGACTGCGCATCAGCAACCAGTGCCAATGCCGTGATACCGACATCAACAGTGATCATCAGTGTCACGTCGAGTTTTTCCAATTCACTGATACCACGCTCGCTGACGCCATAGCCTTCGTCATGACGATCAGGAATATAAACATGCAGGCGATCAAATATTCCCGGGGAACATTTCGATACTTCTTTAAACAAATCCATCAGTACGACTGCTCCGGGAATACCATCACAATCATAGTCCGCAAATATTCCGATGTGTTCATTATTTTCAATAGCTTGATGTATTCGGATGACGGCTTTTTCCATATCACGAAACAAAAATGGATCACTGAGTTTGTATTGCGGTTCCAAAAATTCCTGTTGTTCTTCGGCTGAAAGATTGAGTCGTTGCAAAAGAAGTGTTTTCAATTCGGCCGGTGTTGGCGCGGTTGGTTGCATACCGGCGATTGTACCATATACTGAATACTATGAACGACACGATATTTGGCAAAATCATTCGCAAAGAAATACCGGCAACCATTATCTATGAAGATGAACAATTTTTAGCATTTTTAGATATTAACCCAGTGGCAAAAGGCCATATACTGCTTATTCCAAAAGATCAGTATGCTTGGATGCAAGATGCGCCCGACGAACTGATTGCCGCTATTTTTATCAAAGCCAAAGAGCTGATGGTGGTACTAAAAAAGGCACTTCATGCCGACTACATAAAACTCAGTATTGTCGGAAACGAAGTGCCTCATTTTCATATTCATTTAATTCCTCATATTGTTTATGAAGAAGGAGAGATGAACACTATTGCCGAAAAAATTATTTCAGCGCTGTAATGCCAGGCAGTGTGCCATTTGCCAGATAGTCGAGTGTTGCACCGCCGCCGGTAGAGACAAATATTTTTTTAGTGTCACTTTCTTTGATGATTTTTTCTATTACCGCACCGGTGTCTCCCCCGCCAATGATCGTATGCGCTTTTGAAGCAATGCATGCCTTGGCCAGATCGGTCGTCGCTTTCACAAATCCTTTTTCATACCAACCAGTCGGACCGTTCCAGACCACCAGCTTGGCTTTCATAATTTTTTCTTTGATCAATGCCACACTTTGCGGACCAATATCAACGATCACGTCTTGTTGTTCTACTTCATCAGCAGTCACTGCAACGGTCTTGCCCTTGCGTGTGACCAAACAATCCACCGGCAGCAATATTGCAGGATTATTGAGCAACGGCTTAATCTGTTTTGAAAATCCTTCTTCCGTAACAGACTTGCCAATAACAAATCCAGCTTCTTTATAAAACGTGTTCATGATCGCACCGGCGATGACAATATTGTCTGCCATAGTACTAAATCGCTTCAGCAATGGAATTTTAGTATCAAATTTTGCGCCGCCAAGAATAAAGACAAATGGATGTTTTTTATTGTTCAGGACTGAAGAAAGAGCAGTGATTTCTTTTTGCAATTGCACACCGGCAAATGACGGCAAATATTTTGGCACACTGACAACGGAAGCGTGCTTGCGATGACAGACAGAGAACGCGTCATTCACATAGTAACTTCCCAATTTCGCAAGTGTTTTTGCAAATGCTATACCATTTTTCCCTTCTTGTGGATAACGGCGAATATTTTCCAGCAAAACAATGGTTCCTTTTGGTACTTGGTCGATGATAGACGCAATATGCGAATCGGTGACATCATGTGTCACAAACACTATCTTATATGTCTTAGACAAAAATGTTGCCACAGGTCGCAAGCTGGCCATACTGTCCCCTAAATGAGCTATCAATATCGGCGTACCGCCCTTTTTCAAAATAACATTGATAGTATCAAATGAAGTTGTGATGCGACGAGTGTCGCGAATGCGCCCGCCTGCAATTGGCACGTTGTAGTCCACGCGAACGAGTACTCGAGCGCCTTTTAATGATGGAAGTACGGTGATTGATTTCATGGATGTGACAGTGTTAAGAAATTGATTTTGCTAATAGTCCCAGTCGCTTGGCATCGAGACTAACTCGTCCCACCAAGAAGCCCTGCGCTCCCCCTTCTTCGACAAAGCTTTTGGCATTGTGTTCATCAGCTGAACCTCCGTACAAAATAGGAATTACTTTGGCAACAGCTGTGCCATACTTGTCAGTCAGAAACTTACAGATAAAAATAATCATCTCTCGACATTCAACAGGTGTTGCTGCGCGCACTGCTTGCGCGCCAATGGCCCAGACCGGCTCATAAGCGATGATAATTTTTTTTGCTTGTGCTGGAGTCAGCCCCTCAAACGCAGTTTCGAGTTGATCCTTCACTTCGCTGAGATACCAACCTTGGGCATCATGATTTTTTTCACCGATACAAAGAATCGGAACGAGTTTCTTTTCAAAAAGACGAGTGATCTGTTCTTTGACATCAGC
Source organism: Candidatus Nomurabacteria bacterium UBA5155 (assembly GCA_002413705.1). Lineage (GTDB taxonomy): Bacteria > Patescibacteriota > Minisyncoccia > Phycocordibacterales > UBA9973 > UBA4124. The sequence continues at coordinate 41,927 of DHXN01000013.1, read as the reverse complement.
ATTGCTGTCGCCGCGAGCGCGCATTTCAGAGTGGCCGACAATACAATACGCTGCGCCATTTTCTTTCAACATGTGTACGCTGGTTAGGCCAGTCTGCGCGATGGCAGGATTTCCCGCTACACCCTGAGAACCAACCAAAAGCGGCACTTTAGCGTTTTTCATAACCGTTGAAAGAAACGCTGTCGGCGGACAAATAATAGTGGTGATATTTTTTTTATACAGCTTTGCAATTTCCCTGCTTTTTTTCACCAGATCCACCACCTGCGTATTCTTTTCCGGTGCCATTTTCCAATTACCTATGAGATATAACATGAAATGAGTATAGCATAGCAATATTGCCAATACTTTTTCTTTACCACGCAATCTGCTACTATCTTACATATGAAACTGCAGGATTTTGGAGTGAACAGGTTTGAGGGTAAGCTGATGAATGGCGTCCGAGTGGTGCTATTTCAAAAACAAGGAGCACCTATTTTTATAAGAGCTGTTTTCAAAGCAGGATCGCGTTATGACCAAAAAGGTCAGGAAGGTGCGGCGCATTTTCTTGAACATTTGATGTCAAACGGTAGAAAAGTTTTTTCTTCAAAAGATCTTCTGGCTGAATATATTGAATCCGTTGGTGGAACATATGGCATGGCAACAAATCGTGAACTGCTGTGGGTAAATACTGAGATAGCGGATAAGACGGACATTGACCATGCGGTAAAAGTTCTTGACGCGACGATGTGTGATCCTGAATTTGATAGCCATGATATTGAGAAGGAACGTCAAGTCATTCTGACTGAACTTAAACGTGATGAAAATAATCAGCGTTTAGTGCTTATCAATACAGTATTATCAGATGCATTTGCTGGATCACCATTTGAACACCGCGTATTGGGTACAATCGAAGCGCTGCAAGACATGCCGTTCGATGCTCTCATAAAACTAAAGCAGCAACGAATAACAAGCGCCTGTGTTACATTTATCGTTTCTGGTGACATTGAGTTACCATTGCTCGTAGAAAAATTAGAAGGACTCACCATCCTCTCTGAAAATAAAAGTACTATTGATTCAGCACATAGTTTTACTTTACCCGCGTCAATAGATACCAAGAAGCATGTTTCCTTTCCTTCAGAGCAAACATTTATGTATTACGGTTTTCCTGGAGCGGAACAGTTTACAAAAGATTCTTTGTGTTTAGGATTAGTGACATCTATCATGGCCGGTGGCCGTGCTTCACGGTTAGCCAAAGTATTGCGGTATGAAAAAGGATTAGTCTATAGCGTGTCACCGCAAACATACACCAATACCCATTCCTCAATACTGGGAGTGATAACAGATACTCCGACAGAAAAAGTGCCGGAAGTTGTTGAATCAATAACAGGCGCATTTGAGCTATTAAGAAAGGATGGCGTAACGCAAAATGAACTTGATTTTGCAAAAAATAAACGCATTAAATCCCTTAAAAGTACCATGCAAACCTCGGAGAGTTGGGTTGATTTTCATTACTATGGCGAATGCATGAATCCCAAAGAATATCTGCCATTAGATAAATTTATTGAAACAATTTCCAGTATTACATTGCAAGACATACACCAAGCAATACACACCTATCTGCTGCCCGAACATGTAATTCTTGTTACCTGTGGAAAATAAAAAACCTCTTCGTACTAAACGAAAAGGTTTTTAAGGACGATGGTAATTACTCATCGTCGCCTGCATAATCTGGGAACTCGGGAACGTCTATATAGCATAGGTGAAATACCCTGAGGGATTATTTATAGATTTGTTTTAAATACCACTGTAAAAATGTGCCATGGCTTCATACCTCCATCCATTTTTGGACCGATAAATTCTTCTTCTGAAATATATAGTATTGTGACGTCGTGCAATGCTTCAAGTATTTCTTCTTTTGAAATAGATAAATTTTGCCACGGATCATTTGGTCCAAAGAAGGTAAACAATACATATTTACCCATCGTAAGCATGCGGCGAACTTGTTCTGGTTTATTTTCCATAAATGGAACAACGTGGCGGGCGTGAACAAGGTCAAAAACCTGATCGGTTTCAAAATCTTCAAAACGGTTTCTTTTAAAAATGACATTAGGACGCAGATACGGAGCATCTTCGATATCAATAGCGGTAACTTTTATACCATTTTCATCTAAAAAATTCGCAAATTTCCCTTCTCCACAACCAATATCAAGTGCGGAATTGATAGTGCTAAGATCAATGTTTGCTCTATTGAATATATGTTTATATTGGGGATTCATACAAATAAAAAGTGTTACAGTATGCAAATACTGTAACACTTTTAAAATAGTTAGGAAAGGAAAAATTGCATGGCAACTTTTTCAAAACCAACAGAAAAGGATTCGAACCGTCTCGATCTAGAACAAAAATACAGCTTTAAATTATATATTTTTATCTTTAAAGACCAGTTCGAGTCTCTGGCAGGTCACTTGTGCCTTCTCTCAGCAAACTTGATAAAAAGTTCCTGGGTTTGATCAGAAAAACCATTTTTATAATCACCCAGAAACAGGTCTCTTATCTCAAGTTGATAGACCTTCAGACTAGGCAACCTCTCTATCTCAACCCATAATGGCTCAAATATTTGTTCGCCTTTTTTCATTTGCTCAATTTCTATAGAATCAGGACGCAACTGTGGCTCTCCTGAAACATATTCACAAAGATAGAAAAAGTTTTCTTCGCCCGTATCCCAAGTTATATGATAAGGAAACTTTTTCGGTACAACAGCAATCATTGTCTCTTCATCTATTTCTCGAATGGCTGCCTGTTCAGGTGTTTCCCCTTCTTCGACACCACCACCAGGAAATACCCAATACTCATCACCCTTGTTGAAGCGGTGTATAAGAAGCACTTTTCCATCTTTGATAACTATTCCAGCTGAGCGATTTCTATTCATTATTTTTTCCTTTTAATAACATCAATATATTTCCACCTATGAGATATAATATATATGGATTATATCATAAGGGAAATGGCACAAAAAAACCGCCGGATATACCAGGCGGTTCTTACATGTTTAACTCTTACTTCTTTACCAAGGTATAGCGGGCGTTGTCGAAATTCAATGGAATCTCATCGTACACAAAACCGGTAGTGGTCAGACTTTCGACGTTGCCGTCGAATATCTTATTGCCGGCATTGTCTTTGACAACAAGTTCACTTCCTGAATAGATCCAGGTGCCAACCTTACTCCCGGCATTGTCTTTGTAGCTGAAGGTCGCATCGGTATTAAAGATAAAGGTTGCGTTCGCAGAATCAGCATTCGGCGGGATAGTGTAGTAACTGGTACCACGATTGATTGAACCCTGAGTAAGCGTTACGGCATATGTGCCGCCAATACTCGCATTCACAGGAACCGGAATCGGAGTAGATGATTTTTTGCAACCTAAAACAGTAAAAATAAGTGTTAATATCCCAAGAGAAACCATTCCTCTAAGGATAGAAGTGATGTGTGTTTTCATTTTTTGAAGGAATTTTAAGTGTTTGAATTTAACCAAATTGTATCAGAAAACCCGCATTTTGTCAAATGCGAGGAGATATATCATAGGGTGAATATAATATAGCAAAAAGCCCCTTATATAAGAAGGCTTTTATATTATTGCTGTACGATATGAATACTATTTGAACTTTGGGTGATAAAGACATCGATATCACGAGCATCACCGCCAGAGGCAGCGTTAGCCGAGTATCCAACTCCGGCAACCTTGGCGAAGGTATACAGTTTATCTCCTGCATTGAGATAAATGCTTTGGTGGAATGACAATCCAAATGAGCCGGGAGTATCCCATGAACTACCATTTGTATCATTACAAGAACCTCTTTGCCCATATTGAATCTGAGAATTGCCTAGGCCAATGTTATACCAGTTATAACTTACTATTCCTAAACTATACATGTCAGTTGCCTCACCAACTACAGCCTTGTTGCCTGTACATCCTGATCCTTCCAAAACAGCATTGTGTCCAGTGCCAGAAAGCGCAGCGATTGGATACTCGGTGAATGAGGTTAGATCATTTTGCTTTTCTGCTCGTAGAAATACTCCTGCTACAAATATATAGTTACCATCCTTCAGTTTTGTTTCGATACCCATCGTACCGCTGATATCAACTTGATAGTATCCTGCTGCAGGCGCAGTCCAGTATGACGGAGGTCTGTTGTAGTAATCAGCATGAACAAATTGTCCAGATACACCGTTAAATCCGCTAAGCGTATTGGTTGCCACGTTACTAAAATCAAGCTGGACATCAAATCCACCGTTATGACTACCATCATCTCCATTAGCATAACTTGCACATGATGTTGTTCCCATGTGAATAAAGTTATAGAAACCATTGGTTTGCTGAGTGATATCACCCCATGAGCCACACTGCCCCAAAGCAAATCCAGTGTATGAACTATATGAGCTACCAGTAGCAAGGAATTCATGGACATTAGATGGTGGCGGAGTAACTACTCCATCACACAGCACTACCGTTCCATTCGCATCAGCACACACCGTGTTGTTTGTGCCATTTACCAAGGTTGCAGCAGCAAGCGTACCGGTATTGCTCAATGTTCCACTGACAGAAAGACCGGCATTGCGCGCTACCCCATTATACATACCGCCAAATGAGATAGTACTGTTAGCACTTGGAGCAAGCAATGCGCCGTGGAAGAATGTTGAACCATCAAATTGCGCATTCTGCTGGGCATTAAATGCCCATACTGTCAGCGCGCCAGTCTTAGTCTGAGCGGTCGCTCCAACGTTCAGCGGGGCATCAGGATTGCCTGATCCTACAGGAGAAGGGGCTGCCTGCACAACGTAGCTCAATCCTATTGCTACTACAGTACCAAGAAAAATATATTTGAGGTTGTTGATGAATGTTGTTTTTTTCATAGTATTAATTAAGGATGAGTAAAACACTACTTGCAGTTATGGTATTTGTGCCGTCAGATTGAGGACTGTAATTATTGATACTTACTTTGATCACTCCGCTGCCGCACGATCCTACTGGAATACCCCAGCGATCTGAGTCTGTACTCCCGGCAGGAATAGTAAGAGTAACCGATTCTCCAGCCATAGGTACTGGACAGGTATTATCAGGATTAGTTGTCTGTAGCGCCGCTGCATGCGCAATAAACAATTCAGCTAGCTTATCAAGCAGTGTCGTATTCATAGAGGTGTCATAGGTTGCAGTAGTGTCCACTGTTACATCTACTGACACGGGGCTGCTGAGCTGCGCAACCATTCCCATGACTCCTGATGCGTCGCTATTCTGTAGTGACAAGGTGACTGCAAGAGGAGGAGGAGTTTTCACAGTACATGCAACAATCGTTCCGCTCGCGTCCGCACACAAGGCTATGCTCTTTACGGAATCTGTAGTAATAGCACCTGCCACAGACATACTTCCGTTTGCTGAAATATTAGTAGCATATCCTGGAAGACCAATATTAAGGGTTGAACTTGCATCCCCCGGCTGACCACCAAATACTGTACCGTTTAACAGTACCTGTTGGGAAAATGTCGCATCCTGATAGGCTGAAAATGTCCCCACTGACAGACTGCCATCTTTGACCTGACTAGGTCCAGTGTGCAATGGCGCATCGACATTAGATCCTGGAGCAGCAGCGCTAGGACCAGTAAATGAAACTGCGTGCGCAAATCCCAATGCAAAAAATACAATGAGTCCGAAAAAAAGATATTTAAGATTTGTAGTTATTGTGTGCATATATAAAGTGTTCCGTTAGCATCTGTACACAATGGTTTTTTTCCACCGCCCGTCTTTAACGTATTAGATTGATATTGTCCGCTGATAAAAATATTGCCTGTGTTCACAACACTTGCAGGTGCTGCACTCGTACCGACGATAACTGTATTGTTGGTTGTTGTAGGTCCAAAAATTGCTCCTCCAACATAACTATTTTGATCAAAGTACGCGTTACCGGGAACGTAGAATGCACTTACTGACAATCCCCCGTTCTTCACCTGCACGCTGGCAGTGCCATCAAGCGGTGCATCTGTGTTACATCCTTCCGGTGCGCAGGTTGGTCCAACATAGCTGTATGCAGCAAACGACACTCCTGCAACAAAGAGTAGTGGGATGAGTATGAGAAGTTGTGAGAGGCCTTTTTTCATATAATTATTTTAACGCATTGAGCATCTTAATCCTATCATCGGTTGTTGCTTTTACCGGAGCTGACTTTCTACTTGTTTCCTTTAATTCAACTGCTCGCTGTTGAGCAGAACTGATGACTGGACGAGAGGTATTTTCCAATGTTTGCAGCACTTCAATAGGAGTAGCTGGTATTGCCTTATGGTGACGAACGATATACCAGACAATACCAGCAATAACGATAACACCAATCACTGCGGCAATAATCCAAACAATTTTCTTCTTATGTTGTGTCATTTGGTCATCCATGTGATTAGTATACTAGAATTCATTAAAGATTGGCTTAGGTTTTGTGGCAGGTGCCGTAGCTACACAATTTCCTGAAGAGTTAAGCGTTTGACCAGCCGGACAGGTGGTAGTAGTAGTTACGCAAACCCCTGAAGAGTTGAGCGTTTGACCAGCCGGACAAGTTGTTACAGGAGCACATGTTGTAACAACTTTCTGAACATTCACTGCCTGTGGCCCACCGGTACAACTCAATGTATATGTTGTAGTAGCTCCACTGACCGGCAGATTGACGGTGAAATAGTATTTGCCATCGGTAGCGAGTGATCCGCCCTGAGTTTTTGAAGTCACAGCAACCGGTACGGCGCCCGCACCTTGTTCAAGAATTGAACAACTTGTTGAACCAGTCGCATCCCATGCGAACTGAGGATCCGTGGTGGCGCAATATGTAGTAGTACTACCTGAGTTGTTACAAGCAGGATCAGCATCGCCAGGATAACAAAGTCCGGTAATGTTCGCAAAAAACACTTTTGCGCTGATACTTTTGATCCATCCGATGACTTGTGAGCCCCAGGCATAGTTGCTAATAGTATGATCCGAATTGATTCTCAACCCCCATACGCCGCCTGTGCCACCACCAGAGCCAGAATCAAGCGCAATATAGCCATCCCATGTACCCAAATAAGGACTGCTCGTTATAGCTCCCGCAGTTCCTTTATATGCACCACTGCAACCACTGTCGTATACAGAACAAGCGCGAGCCCAGCCTTTGATATTTATGGAACTGTCGCTATTTGGATGAGCAAAATCCGCAAATGCACCAGGAGTACAGCCGTTCGTTGGACATGTTGAATCATTAAAGGTGATCCATCCGATGTTTGATGACCACGCATAGCCGGTAATAGTATTGGGAGAGGTAGGAGAAATATTTATGCCATACCCTACACCACTACAGGTAGTGCCGTCGGTTGGATCATCACAATTATTTAATTTGATCCAACCGATGTTTGATGACCAGAGATACCCTGATCCATTGCTGGCGGTATCCGCTTGCACTATCTTTACACAAACAAATACTGCCAGCATCGCAACGATACTAAAAAAAACTGACAGTGTTGTTTTCGAGAATTTCATGTACTCAGACAGTATACGACACGTTCTCTTAATATAGCAAACACTTTTACACATTTTTTGCATGACTTTATTTTTTTTCACGATCGTGCTATATATAGAGTACAAATGTCCGTGCCGAAAGCTCGGACATTCGGCTATTAAAAACAAAAGAATAACAATAAAATATATATGTTGGACATAAAAGCATTAAAATTGGCACTTGAGCAGCTCGAAAGCGAACGACGCATTAGTCGAGACCTTCTGGTCGACGCTATTGAACAATCGTTGGCAGCGGCCTACAAAAAAGAATACGGCAAGAAAGGACAAATCGTCCGCGCCCATATTGACCTCGATGGAGGCAGCTTCAGTTTTGAACAAATCAAAACAGTGGTAGACGATAGCGTTGTCCGTTTTGAAGAAGAGTCTGAATCAGATGATGATGAACGCGAACACTTCAATGAAGAAAAGCACTTGCTACTTGAGGATGCGCACATCATGAAAAGTGACGCCAAAGTCGGTGACGAGCTGGTCTTCAATCTTGAACCAAAAGACGACTTCGGCCGTATTGCCGCGCAAACTGCCAAGCAAGTGATTATGCAGCGCATTCGCGAAGCAGAACGCACTTCTATCATGGATGAATTTGGTAGCAAAGAAGGTGATATCGTTTCAGGATACATTCAGAAAGTTGATCGTGGGACAGTATTTATTGATTTCAATCGCGCTACCGGTGTGCTTCCGCCAAACGAACAAATTCCCGGCGAGCGTTATGTTCGCGGCGCGCGTATTCGCGCGTATCTCTTCCATGTTGAAGAGTCTCCTCGCGGTGTAAACCTGCGTCTCTCTCGCACTCATCCAAAATTCTTGGAGAAGCTCTTTGCATTTGAATCACCGGAAGTTGCTTCAGGTGTGGTGGAAATCAAAGCGATTGCTCGTGAGCCGGGTGCGCGTTCCAAGATCGCTGTCTGGACTGACGACAATAACATTGATCCAGTTGGTTCATGTGTCGGTCAAAAAGGTGTGCGTGTCAGCACGGTGATGAATGAACTCGGCGGTGAAAAGATTGATATCATTGAATGGTCTCCTGATGCGGAAGAATTTGTCCGCAAATCACTTTCTCCAGCAAAAGTTCTTGATCTTGAACTCAATGATGAAGAGCATAAAGCTACTATTGAAGTCACTCCTGATCAGCTATCATTGGCGATTGGTAAAGGTGGACAAAATGTTCGCCTGGCGGCAAAACTGACCGGTTGGAAAATCGATATCAAAGGCACTGAAGCAGAGCTCGAAGAAAACGCTGAAGAAAAAATGGAAGGCGATGACTTCGTATCATTGAAAGATCTTGCTGCAACAGATGAAACAGTAACTGCAGAATAATATGAATTTACTACATGAAATCACTGCTGGAAAAGATGTTCCAGAAATAATAAATGTTATTATTGAAATCCCAAAAGGATCAAAAAATAAATACGAACTTGATAAAGAAACCGGACTAATCACACTAGATCGTGCCATGCACAGTGCCCAAGACTATCCGTTTGATTATGGCTTCATGCCGCAGTCACATTGGGAAGACGGCGATCCGTTGGATGTTCTGGTGCTGACTACGTATCCGTTAGCTCCTGGGATTCTTGTGAAAGTTCGTCCTGTCGGCATCATGAACATGATCGATGATGGCGATAGCGATGCAAAAATCATTGGCGTGCCAGTAAAGGACCCACGATGGGATGAAGTACACGACCTGACAGATATCAACAAGCATACCTTGAAAGAAATCGAACACTTTTTCAAAACCTACAAGCAAATCCAAAACAAAGATGTGCAAGTAGGCGGGTTTGAGGACAAGGCTGCTGCCCAAAAAGCAATCCTGCACTCTCAGGATCTGTACAGAGAAAAGTTTCAGAAATAAACAAATAATCAAAAACGGCGACCACGTAGTGGTCGCCGTTTTTGTAATAAAACCTTTCCAATTTCGTCTTTATATTGTAAAGTAATACTACATGAAAAAGCTATATCTCTTCATTCTTATAGGCGCATTTCTCTTCCCTCTTACAGGGCAGGCTTTTGCCGCGTCTCAACCTGCCACAACCAGTGTCATCGACAGCAAAAAGGCTGTAACGGCAGCACTGCAAGACATTTTCACACAACTCACGGCACTTTCCACCAAAACCCAAACCACAATTAATCAACTCAATGCCACAGGTGTCGCTACCGACAATGCTCAAACAGCTATTATTGATGCAAATACTACATTAGCAAAGGCTAAAATCGATATTGATGCATTTTCTACTATCAATACTTCCAACAAAAACCCTTCACTGACACTTAGCACGCTGAAATACACTGCAATTACTGCCGAAAATACCCTTAGTGCTGCCAAGTCACATATAATAGACAGTCTCACCAATCTCAAAGCTTCGCTTCCTTCTCTTTAGCACCTGTGTTAGACTCTGCCGATATGAAGCCATACACCACAAAAGTACGTGAATTACCCGACTCAAAAGTTGAAATTAAAGGCGAAATAACATGGGAAGCCGTTGCTAAACATGAAAAAAAAGCATTTGATCATATGGCCAGTCATTTGGACTTGGATGGATTTCGCAAAGGCAAAATTCCCGAAGATGTCGCAAAGTCTCACATTCCAGATGCGCTGCTGGTGAATGAAATGGCAGAAATCGCGATTCAAGACTTGTATTCAGATATCATCAAAGATCAAAATCTTGATATCATCGGACGCCCGGAACTCTCTATCACCAAACTCGCTCGCAACAATCCTGTTGAATTCACACTGACTGCTACCGTCCTGCCTACTATCGAACTTCCTGACTACAAAAAAATCGCAAAAGGTATCAAAGAAGAGGAAGCGACTGCAGTTACCGACGAAGAGGTAACAAAAGTGGTAGAAGAACTTCGCCAACTTCGCGCATACGGACATGTGCATGGTCATGAAGAAGAGCATGCTCATGAAGAACCGTTACCAGAAGTGGATGACGAATTTGCAAAATCATTTGGCGAATTCACCAGTGTGATTCAGATGCGTGAAAAAATTACTGAAAATCTCACTCGTGAGAAATCACATGAAGCCAAAGACAAGCGTCGCATTGCTATCATGGAAGCCATTGTTGAAAAAACTGACTTTGTTATTCCTGGTATCGTATTGCAATCAGAACAAGAAAAAATGTTGGCACAAATTGAAACTGATATTACTCGCGCCGGCTTCACACTTGATGACTATTTGAAACAGGCTCAGAAGACCAAAGAGGGTTTAGTGGCTGAATTCAAACCAGAAGCCGAAAAGCGTGCTCGCGTGCAGCTGGTACTCAATGCAATTTCTCGCAAGGAAAACATCGTACCCGCCGATGAAGAAGTGCAAAAGGAAACAGAACGCCTGATGGCCATGTATCCCGGTGCCGACCAGATGCGTACTGCCGCATATGTTGATATGATGCTGACCAATGAAAAAACTTTGGCGGTACTGGAAGGAAAATAAGAAAGTAAAAAAGCCCCACTGACGGTGGGGCTTTAAATTTTGATTTCGATAGTATTATGAAAACTGATCGTGTTCATCACCTGGTTCTCTATATCGAGAAGAAGGTTTTTGTACATTAGTATTTTCTACTATCTCGGGTACATCTTCATCTTCGCAGAATTGCTTTGTTACTTTTGCAAGTATTTTTTTTGGACCTTCTACTAATGAATATTCGCTACTCATTAAGAAAGTTGCATCAGAACTTCCTCCGTCATGAGCTGCCTGTAAGGCAGCTTGGAAAATAACTTTTTGCTTAGCTGTTAATTTTAATTTATCCATATTCTTGAGTTTTTAATTTCCCCCACTCTACCCTCTACCCTTGCCAAAGTCAAGGTTAGGTTGTATGGTGTGGGAAACTTAAAAACTCATATTGTTATGTATTACGAAAATACTATCAAAGAAATCAGAACCAGGATTAAAAAAGTGTATCCAGATACTAAACCAGTATTCATGCAAACAATTATGTTGGACGATGGACTAGTGCCATTGTCATATCTATTGTGGATGTGTGATGAATTACAAATCTGGGATACTACCTCTATAGATAGTGCTGTTAAAGCAGGTCGCTGGATCGGCTGGGTACTTGCCCACTTCGAACTTCATGAGTTCATGGAAAATAATGAGACAAGAGATATGGTCCACGAAGACAGAGAACAAGGGTTCGATAAGCCTCATAGTTTATAAAAAAGTTAAGAGTTAAGCCATCATAGAAATATGATGGCTTTTTACTTTTTCCCCTAAAAACGCTATAGTGGCAGTATACCGATATACAGTCCTGGTTGAATGAAATTATTGGAACTTTTTAATCTGAAATCTTATGTTAATCCCCACTGTTATTGAAAAAACTCCGCAAGGAGAACGCGCGTACGATATTTACTCTCGCCTACTAAAAGATCGCATTATTTTCCTCGGCGATGCAATTGATGATACTGTCGGCAACATTGTTGTTGCTCAATTACTCTTTCTTGCGAATGAAGATTCGAAAAAAGATATTTATCTCTATATAAATTCTCCAGGCGGCAACATCAAAGACGGCCTAGCTATCATTGATACCATGAACTTTATCAAGCCCGACGTTTCAACAATTGCTATGGGCATGGCTGCTTCAATGGGAGCAATGATTCTTTCTGCGGGACAAAAAGGCAAACGCTATGCGCTCCCAAATGCTGAAGTGATGATCCATCAACCACTCGGGGGGACAGAAGGACAAGCTACGGATATTGAAATCAACGCTCGCCATATATTGAAATATAAAGATACCCTCTACAAGATGCTTGCGAAAAACACGGGTCAACCAATGGCAAAAATAGAAAAGGATGCTGACCGTAACTATTGGATGGATGCATCAGAAGCAAAAAAATACGGCATCATTGACGACGTCATCAGCAAACCGGTAGTAATAAAATAATATGCATCTCGCTGTTATTCTTCTTTCCACACTGGTGCTCGGCATCGTGTTGGGATACATCGCGCGTATGATTTTTTTGCTGATGCAAAAAAACAGTTTGGAACTTTCCATTTCGGAAAGACTTTTGGCAGCGCGCGAACAAGCGCAAGCATTGATTGACGAAGCACGTGTCAAAGCGGATGAAATACATGAACGCTTGGTGAAAAAAGAAAATTTGCTCGATACCCGCCAGGTTGAACTTGATGAACGTGCAAATTATTTAGAAACAGGAAAAGAAATGCTTGAACAAGAGCTGGTGGTGGCGGAAGCATTGCGCAACGAACATGCTGATGCGCTTGAAGTGCTAGCCGATCTTACCAAACCTCAAGCACGCGAACTCTTGCTTGAAGAAGCAGAGTCACAATACCGTGAAGATCTTCAGGTTCGCTCGCACAAACTCGATACGCAAATGCGCGAAACATTGAATGATCGCGCCAAAAATATCTTAACTATGGCCATTCAACGTTTGGCGGTGCCGACTGCCAATGAGCTGACTACCAGTACCGTCACTATTGCCAATGAAGAAATCAAGGGGAAAATCATCGGCAAAGAAGGTCGCAATATTCGCACGTTCGAACGCTTTAGCGGAGTGGAGCTGCTCGTTGATGAATCACCGGGAGCAATTGTTGTTTCCTGTTTCGACCCGGTACGCCGCGCCATTGCAGTACTAGCATTGCAGGTACTGGTGGAAGACGGACGAATTCAGCCGGCACGCATTGAAGAAGAAATAGAATCTGCAAAAGAAAAAATTCATGAAACGATCAAAGAGAAAGGTGCTGCGGCAGTATATGAATGCGGTATCTACAATTTTGATCCGCGCCTTGTCGCCGTCTTGGGACGGCTGCACTTTCGCACCAGCTACGGACAAAATGTTTTGCAGCACTCTATTGAAATGGCGCATATTGCGGAAATGATTGCAGCTGAAGTCGGTGCCGACGTCTATATTGCAAAAGCCGGCGCCCTTGTTCATGATATCGGCAAAGCACTCGATCATGAATTTGAGGGTACGCATATTGAAATTGGTGTGAAGGTGTTGCGACGATTTAACAGTGACGAGCGAATCATCACCGCCATGAAGAGTCATCATGATGACTGCCCTCATGAAAGTTTGGAAGCGGTCATTGTGCAAACTGCCGACATGATTTCCGGTGCTCGTCCTGGTGCTCGTCGCGACACCGCGGAACTATACTTGAAACGCCTAGCGGACCTTGAGGGATTGGCTTCACGATTTGAGGGTGTGGAAAAAGCGTATGCGTTACAAGCTGGTCGTGAGGTTCGTGTTTTCGTTCATCCAGAAAATGTTTCTGATATTGAAGCCAAAAATCTTGCTCGCACTATTGCGCTTCATATTGAAACAGAGCTTCGCTATCCTGGACAAATCAAGGTCACGATCATTCGCGAAACGCGCATCGTGGACTACGCAAGATAAAGAAGGGTTTATACTTGCATAATCGTATCATTATGATACGATTAATTTATCTAAATGATACGATTATGAAATTTACCCGGCGACAAATCGATATTTTAAACACCATTCGCCAATCGAAGGCTTTTTCCTCTTCGACTATTCTGGCAGTACTTCCCGAAAAACCCTCACTTGTCACACTGAAGCGCGATCTTTTGGCACTTACCAAGACTGGTCACCTCATTCAGAGTGGCAGAGGGCGTTCTGTAACCTATTCACTTTCAGTCACTGGCAAATTATTTCTGCCGATTGATGCGAAAGCCTATTGTGTCATTGAGCCTGACCAACGCTACGGTGACAGTACCTATGATTTTGAATTGTTTGAAAACGTGCCTATTACCCTTTTTTCCGAGGAAGAACTATCACTTCTGAATGCAAAAACACAACACTATCAAAACAGATCAGCAGAAGCATCACCTACCATTCACCAAAAAGAACTAAAGCGTTTCATTATTGAACTCTCTTGGAAATCCTCAAGAATCGAAGGCAACACCTACACACTGCTCGATACCGAAAGACTACTACTTGAGGGAATACCAGCTGTTGGACATACTTCCGATGAAACAACTATGATTCTCAACCATAAAAAATCTTTTGATTTTATCATTGAACATAGCAGCTTGTTCAAATCATTGATTAACCAGACTACTATCGAGGAGGTGCATCGTTTGCTCATTATGAATTTGGGTGTAGCAACAGGTATTCGTCGCAGTGCGGTAGGAGTCACTGGTTCAAAATATCACCCTATTGATAACGAATACCAGATTCGTGAAGCATTTGGAACACTGTATGCGTCTATTGATCGTGCGAGCGATGTCTATAGCAAATCATTGTTACTTTTGGTTGGACTAAGCTATATTCAAGGATTCGAGGATGGCAACAAGCGTACAGCGAGACTCTCCACTAATGCAGTACTATTGGCAGACAACGCCGCGCCGCTTTCATATCGCAGCGTAGATGAGATATCTTACCGAGAGGCAATGATGGTCTTCTACGAGACACAATCAATAGTCGCCATCAAGGAAATTTTTGTCGCTCAATATGTCTTTGCCGCGGAACAATATTTGTTAGCAAGATAATCAAAACAAAGATGCTATACTTTCATTGTTATTAATAAATTTATTTTTTATGGAACCAAACAATCAATCAATGGGAAAATGTCACTGTCCTCATCACAAAATGACTCCGCTTTTTATTATTCTTATCGGCTTGGTATTCTTGCTTGGCGCACTGGGTACAATTTCCATCACTATAGCAAATATTCTTTGGCCAATCTTCCTCATCTTGCTCGGCATCACAAAATGGACCGGGCATTCATGCAAGTGCTGCAAAGGTACGTGTAACTAAAAGATTCGCGTCTCACTATAAAAGTCCCGAACGATAAACATATCGTTCGGGACTTTTTAATAGACCTTATATAAAGTCAACAAATTGGTGTATGATTAGGGTGTATGAATATTCCACAAGAAGAACGCGAAAATGATAAAACACCACTCACTAAAGAAGAGATTCACGAACAAAATAAAAAACGTGAGCAGCAGGCGCATCAACACGAAAATCAGAATCCTAATCTAGGAAAAGATCACAACCCCAATCATCACAGCGCAGGCAATCAATAAAAAAGTTATGCAACCAACGGAAAAGTTTAGCACTCCACAACAAGAAATTGCGTGGCTCGGCGCAGAGTCGCAGAAAGCATACATCCTGCAAGAAAACGGCGAAAAAAGTATTGAGTCAGCCACTCACGAAACTATCGAAAGCTACGCGCGGAGTGAGGCTCGTGATTTTTTGCATGAGACAGCAGTGCTTCCTAAGCATGAGACAGAAAGTTTGATCTTGAAGCTTAAACCGGAAACGCATGATAAGAAAATAGAAGAACTCTTTGGCATCATGCTTGATAAGGGTGTAAAGAATGCTCTTGATGTTGCTTCAAAACTAAACAATGCACACCTGGAGGATGATTTTCACCGTTTCTTGGTGCAATATTTTCATACTATCGGCGCTATTCCGGGGTTGAAGCGAGATTCCAGTCTTGAACACACACTTAATCACAGCCTATTTGTTATCACCCTTCCCAGTGTCACCGCCAACGAAACTGACGACTTCAAACGTTTTATTCAAGCGATGAAGCAGTTCTATCTGGGCATGTTCAGTACCGTTGATGCTGCAAAAGATCAATACTACACACTTGAACTGGCTGTTGAGAATAATCGCCGCGATATCACCATGTACGCATCCGTTCCCCGCATCCATGAAGAGACATTTGAGAAGCTCACGCATGCATATTACCCTGAAGCACTGATCGAAGAAATGGTTGATGACTATAATGTATTTTCTGACAACGCCGTCGGTATTGCCGGCAGTGTTGCCAGTCTCAAAGCTCCGGCTATTTTTCCGCTTGCCACCGATGAGGGCTTTGAACATGATCCGTTTGGCGCGCTAGTGGCGGCACTTTCTAAACTTGAGCAAACAACCGAGGGCGCGGCAATTCAAATAACCATTTCTTCTGACATTTCCGTAACAAATGCGGTGTATAGCAGTGTCATCGCTGCCGCGGAAAAAGGTGATAACACTGTTAAGAATTTATATAATGATATGACTGACTCTGTGTTGGGTGGAGTTGGTAAGGGATTGCTGTCATTTTTTGCAAAAAATCCTAAAGAAGGAAAAACACAGGAAGAAATAGAGAAGGATAAAAAAATTGATACCACTGGTATTGAGCTGGCAAAAAAGAAAAATCGTAGTCACAGTCTCACTGCTGGCATTCGTATTCTGACTACTGCTCCGACTGTTGCGCGGGCAGAAAGTATTCTATCCAGTATCAAAGCATCATTCAATCAATTTTCTTTGGTTGAATCAAACAGTATTGAGTGGCGCGACAGATCGACACGACATATTCATGATCTGGCGCGTGATTTTAGTTTCCGAACTTTTAATACATCAGAGCAACTTCCGTTGACCATTGATGAACTGGCCACAATATTTCACTTCCCTGTCGGATTGATTACTGCACCAGAACTAAAAGAATCATCAGCGCCGAGTGCGCCTGCGCCGGTGTTCACTTCCGCGCAAACTGTTTCGCAATCCATTTCTCTTGGTACCAACAACTATCGCGGGCAAACAAGTGACATACGATTTGCAAAAGAAGATCGCGTGCGACATTGCTATGTCATTGGACAAACCGGTACTGGTAAGACGGTGTTTTTGAAAAACATGATCATTCAAGATATCAAAAATGGCGAAGGTGTTTGCTTCATCGATCCGCACGGCAGTGACATTCAAGATATCCTGGCCAACATTCCGCCGGAACGTATTGATGATGTCATTTATTTCGACCCCGCATACACTGATCGCCCTATGGGACTTAATTTGCTTGAATATGATGAACGATATCCTGAACAAAAGATTTTTGTCATCAACGAATTATTAGCCATATTTAACAAGCTTTTTGACATGAAGGTGGCCGGCGGGCCGGCGTTTGAACAGTACTTCCGCAATGCCGCGGGACTGGTGATGGAAGACCCAGCTTCCGGTTCAACACTTTTGGAAATTGGTCGTGTGCTTTCTGATAAAGCATTTCGTGATCTGAAACTGTCACACTGCAAAAATCCTATCATCAAACAATTTTGGCAGAACGCCGAGAAGACTACCGGTGAAGCATCGATGGCGAACTTCGTGCCCTACATCACCAATAAGTTTGATGTATTTATTTCAAACGATGTCATGCGTCCAGTCATTGCACAACAACACAGCGTGTTGAATTTCCGCGACATCATGGATAATAAAAAAATATTGTTGGTAAATCTTTCGAAAGGACGTCTCGGCGATATCAACTCTCATCTCATCGGATTGTTACTTGTCGGGAAAATTACCATGGCGGCACTCTCTCGTGTCGACAGTATTGGTAAAAAACCGGTCAATGATTTTTATTTGTACATTGATGAATTCCAAAATGTGACAACAGACAGTATCAGCACGATTCTTTCTGAAGCGCGCAAGTATCGATTGGGGCTTACTGTTGCGCATCAATACATCGAACAACTTGATGAAGGAATTAAAAATGCAGTCTTTGGAAACGTGGGTTCAATGGTAGTGCATCGTGTCAGTCCCGAAAATGCTGAAGTGTTTGCAAAACAATTCGCGCCAACATTTACCCCTGATGATATTATCAAACTACAAAATTTGGATTGTTATATCAAGATGTTGGTAGACGGTGTGCCGGTAAAACCGTTCAATTCACACACGCCATTTCCTCCTCAGGGTAATCAAGAAGCCGCCGAAAAGATAAAAGAGTTGTCATATTTGAAGTATGGCCGACCACGTGCCGAAGTTGAGGAAGAAATCATGCAACGATATAAATAGTGTGTCAATGTTTGCACTCAAAATACCTTGCTATATAATGTCTATAAGCTTTAAGCAGTATGCTTGAGCGCAATGATGAATTAATAGATTAGCGCTACAAAGAAATCCTTTTATAAAAAACAAGGATTTCTCGTATAAATACTATGAACAAACAAGCACTTGTTGAACTTATCCACGGAAAAGTTGGCGGTACGAAGGTACAGGCAGAAGAAATTGTAGAAAGTATCCTTGAAGCGATCACTTCTACACTTAAGAAAGGCGATGAAGTTTCTATTGCCGGACTTGGTATCTTCTCTGTAAAGACTCGCGCGGCTCGCACTGCACGCAACCCTAAGACTGGCGAACCAGTAAAGGTGCCTGCAACTCGCGTACCAAAATTCCGTGCTGCAAAAGCATTGAAAGACGCTGTTAAGTAATCTCGCTGTACTTTTTGCGAGAATTAAAAAAGCCTCCAATTGGAGGCTTTTTTAATTGGTTTTCTTGACTATTTTGTGGACTGAGCTATAGTGAAAGAAATAAACACATTCGTAAACTAAATTCCTTAAAAATGAAAAGAAGAATCCTAATTCTGTCGATGTGCTCTTTAAAGGAGCAAGCTGCTTTTGAACGTACTGCCAAATCAATCTTGCTTAAAGAAAAGTTGGAAGATCGCATGGTTGTACAATTCGCCTTTGGTAAAACTAGCCCGAATGACATCGCAACGGTCATTAAAGAAAAGAAAAAACCAAAAGAAATTATTTTTAGCGATTATACAGAACAGCACATTACATCGGCCATTAAATGCCTGCCGAATAAATTCCCTGAAAATGAATTTATTATTTACACCCTTTCAAACATAGGCATACCCGGCACACAGCCGATTACCTCATTGAAAGATGTATTGGAAACAAATTACCATGAAGTAGGATCGAGAGAAAAGGATTTGGTAGCGGCTTAAGTTACTAACAGCCGGTCATCGCAATTGCGATGACCGGCTGTTTTTTATTTTACTTTATAGTTATAATACAAGGTATGGAAAACACACAGCCGTTAACTACTGAACAGGAGAAGATTGATTTTTTCTTGCTCAGCGCTCACGAACTTCGCACTTCTTTATCAGCCATGAAATGGTTCTTCAAAATGCTTTGTGACGGTGACTACGGCGCTCTTAACGAAGAGCAGCGAGCTGCTATGGTTCAAGCCATGCATGCAAATGAACGTATGGTGGTACTACTCAACAGCACGATGAATGCGGTTAAAAACAATACTGTCGTTACCTATCTAAAATTGCCAGTCCGTATGACATTGTTGGTGGCAGAGATTACTAAAGATTTTACCAACGAAGCCACCGAAAAACACATTGCCATCAGTTATCACCAGCCGGGGTCTGCTGTTACTGTACTTGGTGATGAGAGCAGATTGCGAATTGCTTTTCACAATATTATTGAAAATGCCATCAAATATAGTCCGTCTCAGACAGAGATCATTGTTACCCTTTCAACAGAAAATGATACGGCAGTACTAACAGTACAAGATCACGGCGCCGGCATACCTGATGATAAGAAAGAGCATCTCTTTGAAAAATTTTTTCGTGCAGAAAACACTTCTCACTCTGGTACTGGTTTAGGGTTGTACAGCAGCAAGCATGTTATCGACCAACACAATGGTACAATAACCATAGAAAGTCAGGAACATGTCGGCACCACTGTCACGGTGAAGCTGCCATTGATGCAATAGCTTTCTATGTTCAAGCAAAAAAGTTATACTATCCAATAAGATGAAAAAAATTCTCACCATTGAAGATGACGCATTTTTAAAAAACATTGAAAGTGTAAAATTCACAAGAAGTGGTTTTGATGTGGCAACTGCCGTAACAAAAGCTGACATTGATCAGTCTCTTGCGACTGGCTTGCCTGACATTATTTTACTGGACATGATGCTTCCTGATATTGACGGCTATCAAATACTGCAAAATCTCAAGGCGGATCAAAAAACAAAAGCTATTCCTGTTATTGTGTTTTCAAACTTATCGAACAATGTGGACATGAAAAAAATGATGACTGCCGGTGCTGCCGCGTTTATGATCAAATCAAATTTTACACTTGATGAGGTTGTTGAGAAAATAAAAAGCCTTATACCTTAAACACCCAAAGCCCCCGCATAACGGGGGCTTTTTTATTTCTTCAATAAAATATCTCTTGCTTCCCTAATATGCTCAACAAATTCTTGAGTCCACTTATCACCAATATTGATTCCTGCACCAATACTCATTTCTCGTGGCATTTCTAAATCTGTTGCATCACCAAAAATAAGATCGAATATTGGGTCATCCACGAAAGTTCCTTCTGTCTCTAACCAAATTATTAATCCTCCTATTTCTTCGATACTTAGTTCTCCTTTTTCTTTTTGAACAATATATTTCTCGCACTGCTTAACAAACAGCGCGGAGACGAGGCGTTCCTTTGGTGTGTCATTAGGATTAAGTACCACATGAATTGCCTGTTCCTTATCTACAGCTTCGCCTTTTTTAAACATTTTGGCATGGCAGAGTGCATGCAAATCCAATAACTCTTGGTTATCAAGTGATTCAAGAATGGGAAAATAAACGTTTATCTCATATTGTGACCAGCCGTTATTAATGAAATATTGAGTATCGGGATAATATTGGCTTTTATAGGGATCACTCATAAGAAAAATAATAACACACTGCTGAGTTAAAGTTTCTCCGCCCCTGAATGGTACCTATTTTGTTTTTTAGAAAAGCTTATTTTATAAGCCTTCTCGTGCGCGCACGAGAAGGGTCGTGTTAATTCTTTATTAATTCAAGCAACTTCGCTTTTGATCGTTCATACTTATCCTGTTGGTTTGAATATGCAAAAAAGCTTAGCGAGCCAAGTCCGACATACAGCTTGTAGCAAAGCACGCGCTCATCAAAATGTTCAATTTTCTTTCCTTTTGATTCGCAAAATTCAAGATACGCTTTCTCGTAGTCAAAATTCCTTTCCCAGAAGCTGAGCGGCGCAATGTCATAAAGATAGTCCCCATACCTTGAATCTGCCCAATCCAATACCCCTTCAACTTTTCCGTTTTTGGCAATTATGTTATCAGTGGTGTAATCGCCGTGTATAAGATATTTTTCTTCTGGGCAGTACTGAGTTAGCTCAACCAGTCGGTCATATATCTTGTCCCACACTTCCTTTTCCAAGATAGAATTCTCGAACATGTGTTTTGCGTACATATCAACGGAAAGTATCATGTCCTTCCAGCTTTGATTCTCGCCAACACCTTCACTGTTCCATTTCCCATATCCACCACTATCGGAGACATCAATAGAGTGAATGGCATCAAGCACAGAAAAAAGACTTGGCAGCGCTTCATTGAGTTCTTCGAGCGAGAGATTTTTGAACATCTTCCCATTCACCTTTTTAGAGATGGCAAAATACTGGTCGTCTTCTGTCTTCCCTATTTCGTTTATTTCAGGAATTGGTATCTCCTGTGATTCAAAGTTATTGAAGGCATATTCATCTTTCTTAAAACCTTCTTCTGAGTGCCTGTTCATACGAAGTATGAGATCCTCTCTGTTAGACTCAAAACTGAAAGCCTGAGAGCCTTCTCCTCCTGCAACTATTTCTATGTTAGAAACTGGTTCTTTATTGTGTGATTCTAAAAAAGAAATTACTGCTTCTTGTTCAATTCTGGTCTTGTGAGTCGAGGAGGAATGTTCCGTATTATTCTGCTGTTCAGGATTTTCCATTCATCTAGTATACCAGCAACGGTTCGATGTCCCTCTAGGGTCATTTTTTCTATCTGAGAAAAAGCTTGATTTCTAAGCTTCTCGTACGCGCACGAGTTGGTGCGGGTATGAGGAATCGAACCGTCCGCATCACCCCTGATGGGTAGCTTATAAAATATAGCTTTTTTGAAGGGTATTTTTTCTAAATTGGTATAGACTTGCCTTTCACTCCTTAATCTAATATAATCTCATATACATACTATATTAGATTCATATGAACCAATACAATAAACGCATACAGAATATCCCCCAAAGCCTATGGTCATTGATCAATCAGGTTGATGAGTTGAAGGGCCGCTGGGTCGGCGGAGCGACATTAAATCCTCAGGCACTGGGGCGATTGAAACGATCGGTGCTCGTCACTTCAACAGGGGCATCGACTCGTATCGAAGGATCAAAGCTTTCGGACGAGGACATCGAGAACATGATGCGCGGTCTTTCGATGCAGAAGTTTGCTGACAGAGATACCCAGGAAGTGCAAGGATACTACGAATTGCTTGAGAATGTATTTAGTGCATCAGCAAAAATACCCCTTTCGGAAAGCACCATCAAGCATTTGCATCGCGAGCTATTGAAGTATGTCGAGAAGGATACCTTACACCGCGGTGAGTATAAAAAGGGTGAGAACAAGGTTGAGATGATAGACGGTACAGGAAAGTCCATCGGTATATTATTCGACACAACACCTGCGTGGCTGACTCCAAAGGAAATGCAGGAATTGGTGGAATGGACACAGGAAGCGATTGCGCTGCAGAAAATCCATCCATTACTTGTCATCGCAAACTTTCTTGTCGAGTTTCTCAATATTCACCCATTCCAAGATGGCAACGGTAGATTGTCGCGTATATTGACCAATCTCCTACTATTGCAGGCAGGTTATATCTACATGCCCTACGTATCGCATGAAAAGCTTATCGAGGACAACAAGGCTGACTACTACCTTGCCCTCAGAAAAAGCCAAAAGACATTGAAAACAGACATGCCCAATATCACGCCGTGGCTTGAATTCTTTTTGAACATCGTACTGACACAATCGAAGCAGGCGATTGAATTGCTCTCAAAGGAAAATATCGAGAAGCTGCTGTCGCCGAAGCAGCTTGCGGTCTGGCAGTATCTTGAAACAGTATCAGAAGCAACACCGGGAGACACTGCAAAACAAACTGGCGTCGCCCGCCCTACCGTCTCCCAAGCAATTGATACTCTCCTTCGTCTCAAAAAGATTGAGCGTATCGGGCAAGGCAGAACGACGAGGTATCGGAAAGTGCAGTAAGCTATCACCAAGCCGCGCCGACAAATATACAATTAATTCCGATGTTCGAGGAAATATTTTTTAAGAACTTTTTGACTGATACCCACAATACAGCTGATTTATCTTGTTCTCGGTCGTCTTGTACACATACCCCGTGGCTGTCCTTAATTTCCACGGCACTAGGATGTCGTTTTTGTATTTTGTCTGAAATGCCAGAACAGCAGCAAATGTGGGCTGATCATATATACCGGTCACTCCAAGCGATGTAAATCCCTGATACTGCATAAGAAATGCTTGCAGCTTTTTCACTTCAGTTGCATTATTAGCGCCTCCTTTTTTTATATAGGTAGTGAGATACGGCGGGCAGGTGGCAACGACAGCCGGAACTACATTATCAGCTTGAATACCAGTTGAAAAACTAGCGATATAGGCTTGTGTCTTTGGTCCCAGCGTACCGAGTTCGGAAATTACCCCAGGATCGTTGCTTGCCTGCTGAAACTTTTTCAATGCCGCTTTGGTGAAAACACCAAAGTGGTCTATTTCTTTTCCCGCAGAGCCTCTGCCAGAGGCAGTGACTGGATATCCGTGGGTGTTGAGAAATACCTGCAGTGCTTTCACTGCAGGATCACTGTCGCCAAGCTGCAGTAAAAAAGCAACTGATGGAACAGAAACAATGGAAGATGTTGGGGATGTAGAAGGGGTGAGGGAAGGAACCGAGGTGTTTGGCACGTAGCCGCCACCGGAACTGCCTCCTGAAACATATCCTCCGCTACCAGCAGATACCACAGGGACAGCAGCCTGCCAATTGGTCTTAGTGCTGAAGTTACTGTTACCACAACTATTAGTGTTGAGACAATTGAAACTGATCCTGCCAGAGAGGGTTGATGTGGCGTTGCCATGGAAGTATCCTGATGAATCAATGGTCACGCCGGAAAAATTGATATAGCCAATGCCTTCTCCCCAGGCATAGCCCGACAGATTGCCCTGTCCATCATTGATAACGTGCGTGGCAGTGGAAACATTTAGGTTGATCCAACCGGTGTTTTGGTTCCAGGCATAGCCATTGAGTTGAGTATCGGTGACTGTGACGTTTCCTTCTGGGGTACCGAAATTAATCCAACCCAGATTTTCACTCCAAGCGTATTTGTACGTCGTGTCGATAGTACCAATCGTTGCAGCAAATGTAATAAAGGGTGCAACGCTCACTATAACCAACAGCACAACGGCGATAAGACGGGGGGAATATTTCTTCATAATTATTGAATTACTTCATATGTCCACTGGTACGTTGTGAGTGTCGTCAGTGCCGCAGTGCCGGAAATGAATCCGAAGGTTGAAGTAGTACTGTTGACGAACACGCCAGTGGCACCACTCAGCGCTGCGGTGACGGCATTGGCGGGAGAGAAAATGACATTCGGAGCGGTACTGTAAGGGGTAGCAAAGGTCAAGGTGAATACGGTTGCCCCCAAGCTAAGCACGCCGTTACCAGTCGTCAAAGTGATAGTACCGGCAGTATCAGTGCCATTGACCGTGACAGTGGGTGCAGTCAGCCCGCCCGTTCCTGCTCCCGTACTTGCCACGATGGTCGGCGCGCTTCCTAATCCTTTGACATGATTTGCCGCAACCGTGCCCGCTACCTGCAGCGCATTGTTGGTATTGTCCCAAAAGAGATTTGAATTGTTCTGTGAAAAAACACCACTTGCCCCGGCAAAGACAATTGATCCTTGCGTGAAAGCACTATTTACTCCCGTGCCACCACTAGTGACCGGAAGTGTGCCTCCGATACTACTAAGGTCGAGCTGACTTTGGTTAACAGTAAACTGACTGCCGGTTAAGGTTAGCCCGTTGCCTGCCGTATAGGCAGTACCACCAGTCGCTGCTAGCCAGCTTGGCACTCCGCCAACAAGGGTTAGGACAAATCCGTCAGTACTCGAAGGAAGTGCCGCGATAGTGTTCGTACCTGATGCATACAACAATGAGTTAGCGGTGATAGAGGTGAGGCCGGTGCCGCCATTCAATGGTGATAGCGCATTTATTACTGCAGCTCCCTGAGAAAGATCGATGGCGCCAAACGTTGCCGCTCCCCCACCGGAAGGAGTACGGAAGACTTGATAGGCCGTACCCGGCCCAACGGCTTGCAATGCTGAGGTACCATTGCCAAGCAGTACTGCATTACTCGTCAAGGTACTTGCACCACTACCACCTTCTGCAATTGAAAGAGGTGTGGTGATTGCAGTGAGGGATGTGATGTCAGCGTTGACACCCGATGCAGCATAGGGATTGACCGTACAGTTTGTCGTCCCAGGCGTACATCCCGGAGCAAGAGTTTGTCCAGGAGTGTATGAAGACGTAGGAGGGGTTGCAAAGGCAATCTTGACTGAGGCAAATAATACAAAAGCGACTGCGGACACTCCACATACCTTAAGCACGCGATACAATACATTCATATACTATAAAAAATTATTTATTAAAAATATATGAACTACCTTTCACTTCTGAAAAAATGCTAGAAAAAAATAGACTTATATCTTATGTCAAGTATATAACTGGAATTATATTTCGTATATAAAAATATGGGGATAAGTTGAAAAGATACTACGTCAAATACGTAAAAACCCTTACAAAATATAGGGCCTCGACATCGGCCTGAGCTGTGCGGGTACAGGGAATCTAACCATCGACATCGGCCCTGAGGGGTAGGGTTGAAAAATATAGGTTTTTGAGAACTCTATTAAACTAATATTCTCCAAATTTGTCCCAGTTCCCCGTTCGGAGCAGTCGAAGGTGCCACTCTTTCAAAATTAAGATGGTCGTAAAAGCTCCAAGAATCTTGATGTGTTTCTCCGCTATAGAGAACAACTTCAGTGTAGTTCAAATTTTTAATATCTTTTAACGCTTTTTCGACTAGTGCCTTTCCGATCCCCTGCTGACGATCTTTGACCGCAAGAATATACAACTCTGCAGGATTATTGGTCTTAGTAAATTCAATCATATGTTCGGGTGCTTTTCTGAATCCCGACACACCAACAACTTCTCCGTTATTTTCGGCTACTAAACAGGCAACACTGCCATCTTTTAGTCGAGAAGAAAGTCTTTCTCGGAACTTTTGGTCTGGCCAGTATAGGGCGTAGATATTTTCTATAGCTTCAATGTCCTCTTTTTTGAGATCTCTGATTACTAATTTATTCATATTAATAAGTAAATTCACTTCTCAATAAGCTCCAGACTTCCAAGTCTTCAAACTTTCCATACAACAAAGCTGCTTGCCTTGATACTCCTTCTTTTGTAAATCCTAAACGTTTTGCGACTACACCACTTTTAGGATTTTCAGTTGAACAATTAATTTCAATTCTATTGAGACCTAGCGTATCAAATCCATACTTAACAAGAAGCTTTGTTGCTTCAGTCATTACTCCTTTCCCTTGATATTCTTCATCAAGCCAGTAGCCAATTAATGCACTTTTCCTACTCTCACTTATTTCATGAAAATCTACTAAGCCGACTAATACATTTTGATACCATATCTCAAAAATAGCCTGTTTCCCTTCTGACTGTTTCTGCAAAGAATCAGTGATGAATTTCTCAGTATCTTCTACCTTTGTCGTACCGTCGAGCCATGGAAGTGTCTTCTTTAAATAAGCTCTATTCTTATCTGTCAGTCTGAAAATCTCTGAAGCATTTTTCATTTCCAGGTTTTTTAGTTCAATATCATTATTGTGAAGTGATTCCATATAAGAAAGTATAACAGTATTTTTTATATGGTTCGATTCTCGGAGGGGGTGTGGTATTTTTTGACTATACAAATATACAAAAAACCCTTACAAAATATAGGGCCTCGACATCGGCCTGAGCTGTGCGGGTACAGGGAATCGAACCCTGGTCTACACATTGGAAGTGTGTCATTCTACCACTAAACTATACCCGCTTGATCTTTATGCTATCAGAAATATGGCCTTTTATCAATGACATTTAAACAAAAGTTGACAAAAGTCTTAATTTAAGTATAATATAGCAGCACCTTACAAAACCACATAACGATGTTAGATCTTGTTACCAAAGTATTGTGGTCGCTAAACGAAGGAAATTTTGGGGAAAATGAAAAAATACACGCTCCTCCAAAAGAAACCGTAGATGCGATTGCAAACATGAGTCTCAGTAAACAACTTTTTGAACACACATTATTCAATAAAGAGTTCAAAAAGAGACCGAAAAGAATAGTACTGAAAAAATTGGTATCAAAATCGCTTGCAGAATCTCCAGCCTTGCTAAGATGGTTAGAGAAACAAGAAAAGAAAACGATACCTTGTATCCTTTGGGTTAACTATAGAATAGCTAACCAATAAGGCTTAGGCGCGGCAGATTATGCTGCGTCTTTTTTTATGTGGTTTTCTTTGTATTCCTCCAAAGTAGAATCAACGAACTGATCAACTTCTTTAAGATCGATTTGATCTATGACATCAAGTCCTTGAGCAGTCCCCCAATTATTACCAATATCTGTATGAAAACCAGTATCTTTTTGATCGCGTACTCTTACAAGATACAAATAGCGGGGATTTTTTACTCTGTACAAATGTTCATAATCAAAACTGAAATAGGCCATTTTTTTATCATCGAACCTGTGATCCATTTCCGTACCGCTAATCTTCCATGAATCTACCCATTCTACTGTTTGGCCGGTAAATTCCTTCTTTTGGCTGGCAGTAATATTTTCATTAGAGCAATGATACGCTACTTGAAAACCAAATTGATCTGACAATCTTTTAAGAGTATCTACCAAATCTTTAGCGGGAATATGCTGTTTTTCCATTCTCTCCTTAAAAGTTCGCAATACTCTATTTTTTGACTCATGTGTCAATGATAATATTCTCTTTTTCTCATCAACAGAAAAATCATTGAGTCTTTCACTAATTTCATCTATCTCTTCAGGTGAATAATTATTGTTTTTCAACCCTTCTTCAAACAACAAATACAAACGACTTTCTATAAATGATTTAAAAATAAACTCTTGAGCCGAAAGCATCTCTTCCTTATTTGTACCTATAAGAATTGGCTCTTTTTCACCCTCGTTATTAGAGAAAGTGGGCATTTTTTCCATGTCGGGATGCAGGGATTCGAACCCTGAGTCACCTCTTCCCAAAAGAGGCATGTTAGCCGTTACACCACATCCCGATGTATCTCTAGACTGTAGAGAGCCTAGTTAAGGTATAGTAGCAGAACTGTGTTTATAAATAAAGGTCTATTATGTCGACTTGTGCTTCTCTATTTTCATTTTGCGATAACAACACGACTATACCTTGTAATGTATAGTCTTTTAAACCAATCCCTATCGAATAATACTCGGCTGTCCTAGAAAACTTCCAGAGTTTCTCTTTTGTCAGATTGTCTGCCGGATTGAACCAACTTCCCTGTTTTCCTGATTTTACTTCAAAAAAATATGCGACCCCCTCTTTTTCAGCAAAAATATCTATTTCTCCATGTTTATTGTGAATATTGCGTTCGATCACAGTAAAACCCTGTTTCATGAGAAACAGTACGGCTTTTTCTTCTCCTATTTGCCCTAATTGTTGGGTTTTTGAAGTAAATACTCTAATCATAGGTAAAGTGTTTCACGTGAAACACTTTACCACTGTTCCACATGTAACACTATTATACATATACAACATAAAGGTTTTATAAAGAGACAATAAATAAGGTATCAATAAAAGTCGTCCGTTATCCCTCTTACGCACACAGTTATCCCCAGATTTGTCAAAAATTCAATATTTTCAGTATCAATATGACAGTATGAGACAGTCTTTGTCCAAGAAAGTATTGACGTCTTATTTAGCTCGTAGTCATACAGAGATTTAGATAGGATTGCGGGCTATTGGATGCTGTAGCCGCACAAATATAAAAA
>DHXN01000013.1:1014-12464 GCA_002413705.1 Candidatus Nomurabacteria bacterium UBA5155 | reverse complement strand
TTTTTATATTTGTGCGGCTACAGGGAATCGAACCCTGGTCTCCTCGTTGGCAACGAGGTGTTCTACCACTAAACCATAACCGCAGTAGAAATAGTATATCTGTTTTTGTTGTTTTTGCAATCACTTTTTTGCGTATTTAGTACTAAATGTTATAGTTTATGTGTTATTACAAGCGCACCTATGGTGAAATGGATATCACAACGGTCTTCGGAACCGTCGTTTCAGGTTCGAGTCCTGATAGGTGCACAATATATAAAGTCTAATGACTACAATAAACAACAAGAATTTACCCACATTTGTTTCACATGTAACCGAAACACTTCAAAATAATGGATATGAGGCCTACTTAGTAGGTGGTTCTGTGCGTGATATGTTACTAGGGAAGGTTCCAAAAGACTGGGATATCACTACAAATGCTCATCCTGAACAGATTCAGTCTTCATTTTCAGAATATAAGACCATATATGAAAATACTTTTGGTACAGTCACTATTGTGAATATTCCAAAAGAGGAAGTACAGGTTACAACATACCGTTCAGAAGGTAATTACGCTGATAATCGTCGACCAGATACTGTTACATATGAAACAAGTCTAGAAAAAGATCTTGAACGACGTGATTTTACTATCAATGCTTTAGCATATAATCCTGCAAACGGAGAGATTGTTGATAATTATAAAGGACAGTCCGATATAAAGGACAAAATTATACGATGTGTCCTTGATGCAAATATTCGCTTTCAAGAGGATGCTTTGCGCATGATGCGTGCCATTCGTTTTTCCACAACCCTTAATTTTGCTATAGCTAGCGAAACACTAGGGGCTTTATCAGCAAATGCCCCACTTTTACAGAATATATCCAATGAACGTATTAGAGATGAACTCATCAAAATAATACTTTCTGATAATCCGGCAGTCGGTATTGATATGTTACAGAAAGCAGGGTTGTTACACTTCATAGCTCCAGAGTTTGAAGAGGGAATCGGATGTGAACAAAAGGGTGCTCATATATATGATGTATACAATCATTTATTACACGCTTTGCAGCATTCGGCTGATAAGAACTTTTCATTGGAAATTCGTCTCACCGCACTGTTTCATGATATTGGAAAGCCAGCAACTCGTCGATATGACCGAAATAAAGACAAATATACATTCTTTGGGCATGAAGTAGTGGGGGCTCGGATGACAAAGAAGATCCTCGAGCGATTGAAATTTTCACGTGAAACAATTGATTTGGTTGTTTCACTGGTCAGAAATCATATGTTTTTCTCAGATACTGAGCAAATAACACTTTCTGCCGTGCGCCGTATTATCCAAAAGGTGAAACCTGAGCATATTTGGGAGCTGATGGAGGTGCGAGAATGTGATCGTGTCGGGATGAAAAAGGCAGAAGCACCTTATAGATTAAGAAAATACCATGCAATGATCGATGAAGCACTGCGAGACCCTATCTCAGTAGGACAGCTGGCAATTGACGGGCAATATCTTATGGGAACGTTACACATGAAACCAGGACCACGCATGGGTTGGTTGTTACACGCTTTATTGGAAGAAGTACTCGATACTCCTCAGTTAAACACCGTTGAACAGCTTCATGAAAGAGTATTAGATTTAAATGAGTTGGAAGATAAAGCTTTAAAAGCTTTGGGAGAAAAGGGAAAAGAGAAGAAAGAGGATGTAAACGATGCTCAGGTAGGAGAACTTCGAAAGAAACACAAGGTGAAGTAGTGTTTCACATGTAACTATTGCAAAGGAGTAAAAATTCTTGTACGCTAAGGGAAACTAAAACTACATAAGATATGATTATTTTACACAGTCAACAAATTAAATCACAATTTTCAGGAACCTCTTTAGAAAAAGAGATTATCACAGGAGATGTAAAAGGGAAAGGTCAAAGAACGATCAAAACCTATCGCGGAAAGAAAACTGCCGTGCAAAGAGCGTATCGATAGCGATTACCTGTAAAAATACCGCGATCAAACAATTGTTTGATCGCGGTATTTTCTTTTTCTTGGGGAATTAAAGTTCTATATCCAAGACAATAGGGCAGTGATCGCTGCCGTAGTAGTCTTTCAGTGTAGTAAATTCAGTCACTTTTTCTTTTAAATCCTGTGAAACAAAGAAATAATCAATGCGCCAACCAACATTTCTTTCACGTGAAGCAGTTTTTTGATCCCAGTAGGTATAGACATCTTTTTTATCAGGATACAGTAGTCGAAACGCATCAATCCAGCCTTTATCTACCAGTGTATCCATCCAGGCGCGCTCGATCGGCAGAAACCCCGTATTCATGGCATTTTCTTTTGGGCGAGCAAGATCAATCTCGTGATGGGCAGTGTTTATATCGCCACAAAAAATCACGGGCTTCTTTTTCTTTAAACCTTCAATGTAGTTCAAAAATTGATCATAGAAACGCAGTTTGTAGTCCAATCGCTCTGGACCGCCGCCACCATTGGGGTAATACCCTGTAATCACATAGAAATGTTCATATTCAGCGGTGATCACACGGCCCTCATCGTCCAGCCCTGCCAATCCAATACCGAAAGTAACATTTAGAGGTTTTTTCTTACTATACATAGCGACGCCGCTGTAGCCTTTCTTTACTGTCGGCCATGAAAAAAATGCATCGTATCCAAACACTTCTCGTACAGTCTCGGGAAGCTGTTCGAGTGTGGCTTTAGTTTCTTGTAAACAAAGGATATCGGGGTTGTATTGCGTGAAAAGAGGATCAAAGTGACCTTGCTTGTAGGTCGCCCGCAAACCATTGGTATTCCAAGAGATTATTTTCATACACTGCAGTATAGCAAAAAGAAAACGCCTTTTTATTAAAAGACGTTTTTATATAGAGGGGGGGGTTCTTTGAGATTTTTTATTTAGATTGTATGTGTAAAGAACATCTGGGTTATTTATACACGTGGTTTGTTTAAATATATTAAACAGTGTGTGTTGATCGGATTCGATCGAATAGTTATGTTAAATGTAAGAGAGCTGTTAAGCCATGCTTGTGCGATATGTAATTAACAAAGATCTCTTGCTACAAGTATAAACTTATCTATAACTAACACAAGTGGATAAACTATATGATTATCTTTTACTATGGAATTTCTTATGCACTTCGCGCAATTGTTTATCAGTGATGTGGGTATATACCTGTGTGGTGGCGATATTAGCATGACCAAGCATCATTTGTACACTGCGAATATCAGCACCGTTTGATAAAAGATCGGTTGCGAATGAGTGACGCAATACGTGTGGCGTGACCTTTTTTGAAATACCCGCTTTAATAGCATATTCGCGAACGATTCGTTCGATAGATCGAGGAGTGAGTCGTCCTCCAATATTATTACGCGCAATATTAACAAACATCGCTTCTTCCATATCCTTACGCGCTTTTAAATAATTCCTAATTGCGTCTTTTGCTTCTTCAGACAGAAACACCACGCGAACCTTTTCACCCTTACCGCGAATAGAGAATTCATCTCTGGTCAGATCAAGATCACGATTAAGTGAGCAGAGTTCTGCCAAACGAAGCCCCGTAGAGAAAAATAATTCAAGTAATGCTTTATCTCGCAATGGCTTGATTGAAGATCTGTCTCTTGTAGTATCAGGCGCTTTCAATAAACGATGCAGCTCATCGGTGGAAATAAGATCAAGATCACGTGCACCGACCTTTGCGAGCTCGATGACATCAGGACTGACACATTGGATATTTATTTTTCTTAAATACTTCAAGAACGAGCGCAAAGCGATCATATAGTAGTTCTGGGTCGCTTTCTTCATTGTGCCGGTGTTTTGGCCTTTCGTTTTCATACCGGGAGCACGATTGAGCTTGATGCGAAACTGACGAATGGCAGATTCGGTAATATCTGCAAATGTTGTAATGTTCATTTGCTCAATAAACTGTTGTATATAGTGGTCATAATTGCGACTGGTGAGAGGGCTGCGACCTTTTTCAATTTCGATATATTCGAGAAATTGTATTTTGGCAGAAGTAAGATCCATATATGACTATAATTATATAGTATTTTGCGACCTTTGTTCATTGGTTCGTGCCTACTTGCTTTTTCTACACCTATGTGTTATGATGTCCACTATGTTAACGACCAAGAAAAAACAGTCAATTATCAAGAAGCACCAAGAACATGGTACTGATACCGGCTCAGAAACAGTGCAGGTAGCTATGCTGACTCAGCGTATTGAATTCCTTGCAGACCACTTGAAGACTCACAAGAAGGACAATCACTCTCGTCGCGGCCTTATCAAAATGGTTGCAGATCGACGCGGTCACGTGAAAATGCTTGAAAAGACTAGTCCTGAAAAGCACAAAGCAGCACTAAAAATTATCAAAGCATAACTATAAAATACCGCACTGAATCCCGATTCAGCGCGGTATTTTTGTTTGGGGTGTATACTCTATACATATGGCAGTAATAAAACAAAAAGATCAACGTGTAGGAATTTTCATCGATACACAAAATTTGTACCACACAGCAAAAAATCTGTATAAAAGAAAAGTAAATTTTACCAATGTAGTGAAGGATCTGCTTTGCGGACGCGTACTGATTCGTTCGATTGCATATGTGATCACCACAGAAAATGAAGATGAAAAAGCATTTTTAAGTGCGCTAACAAAAGCGGGAATTGAAACAAAAGCAAAAGACCTGCAAATTTTTTATGATGGCAGCAAGAAAGCAGACTGGGATATTGGACTGGCAATTGACGCCGTCTCAATGGCACCAAAACTCGATGCCATTATCATTGTTTCTGGCGACGGTGACTTTGTGCCCCTATGCAACTACTTGAGATATCACCATGGTGTGCAGATTGAAGCGGCAACATTCGGAAAGTCTGCATCTTCGGCATTGAAAGAAGTGGTGGACGAATTCGTTGATCTTTCGGAAAATCCCAAAAAATATCTTATCGGGTACTAATCTTATATCGTAAATAACGTATTATGGAACCTGAGCAACCACAACCAGATGTTGAGAAAGTTGAACAAGAGAAACGTATTTTTGCACATACATTGCAAGACGATCTTGATCATGCGATGCAGGCAGTAGACCCGGCAAGCGTGCAGCAAATGTTTGCTGATGCGCGCAGTCATGAAGCAGAAATAATAGAAAGAAAAACGGAACATAAAGAACGTAGATGGTACAGCATGAGTAGCTTCGTTTTAATACTTTTGACACTTGCCGTACTTGCGGTTGGCACATACCTTTATATGCATCTGACAGTAAAAGTAATACCAGCACAATCAGTTGGAGTATTTCAGAGCACGCAAAATATTGATGTAAGCACTACGAGTATTCAGCAGGTACTTACTAACCTGACTATTTCAACGACACTGCCGGTGGGAAAGCCCGAGCTGGTAAATCTTGTAACCGATGCAACAACAAACACACTGCTTACCAACAGTCAGCTTTATTCATTCATCGGTGCAGAAGTACCTGAACCGTTGCAATCAGCCATCTCTGTTGCGCGACTTGGTGTGCTCAACACGGGCAAAGATGTTATTCCTTTTATTGTTGCTTCGGTACCAGATCCAGAAAAGGCTTCAAAAGAACTCACTATTGCTGAACCGGGATTGCTGCAACTTTTCTACCAAGCACTCGGTATCACTATTAGCGGCATTCAAATCAATAGCGCTCTGCAACCATTTCAAAGTCAGTATTTCTACAATCTCCCAGTTCGCACACTAAGCGGTATCGACAATACTGGCAAACAATCAATGTTGTTCCTTTATGGCTACGCCTCAAATAATATTGTTGTTTTAACGTCTCAACCACAGGCACTCAAGGCAGTATATGACTCAATTATTAACCAACATTAATTAATAGTTGGTAGATTGTACTTTTGGCCGAACATGCTAGTATACGGTGTATGATAAATACACATCATTTTAAAGACAAGTTAGAAGCAGAAAAGAAGACTCTGGAGGAAGAACTCGGACAGATTGCTATTTTTAATACCGAAACCAATATTTGGGAAGCTACTCCTGATCAAGAAATGATGGGGGAAATTGATGACAATGATGCTGCGGATCGTTTCGAGGATTTCGAAGGTCGCAGTGGTATGGTCAACACACTACAAGCTCGCCTTACCGATGTGAACATTGCTCTTGATAAAATCGAAGCGGGCACTTTCGGAAAGTGTGAGGTATGTGGAACACCTATTGAAGAGGATCGTCTAGAGGCCAATCCTGCTGCGCGCACAAACAAAGCGCACATGAATGATTAGATTTACTTTTATATTTCTTTAGTTTTTCTTGAATACGAAAATGCCATACTCACTGTATGGCATTTTCAATTATACAAAGCGCACAACTTACAGGACTTGGTGCAGCCGGTGTGACCGTGGAGACAGATATCAGCAGAGGATTATATTTATTTCAAATTGTTGGATTGGCAGATAAGGCGGTGGAGGAATCGCGCGAGCGAGTGATCAGCGCATTGCGAAACAGTGTAGGGAAAAATCCCAAATCAGAGCATCACAAAGTAGTAGTAAGTTTGTCGCCGGCAGAGTTGAAAAAAGAAGGATCATATTTTGATATCGCCATAGCAATTGGATATCTTTGCGCAACGGGAACACTGGTATTTGATTCATCAAATAAAGTATTTGTTGGCGAAGTGGGTCTCAATGGAGATGTGAGACTAGTTCGAGGAATACTTTCTATTGCTCAATGGGCCAAAGAAAGTGGTGTGCAAGAACTATTTATTCCTCAAGGCAATGAACAAGAGGCGACACTTGTTGATGGCATTACTTTTTTCTTAGTGCCAACACTGGCTTTGCTTGTTGATCATCTCAATGGAAAACATAGGTTAAAAACTGTTTCGCCGTTTGTTCGCATGAGTACAGAACATGAGGGAATTGATTTTGCTGAAGTGAAAGGACAGCTTGTGGCAAAGCGAGCACTGACCATTGCAGCGGGTGGCGGACATAATATTGTGTTGTATGGTCCGCCGGGCACTGGCAAGACAATGTTGGCAAAGGCATTTCATGGAATATTGCCGGCACTTTCAAATGAACAGTTTCTGGAAGTCGCTACAATTTATTCCAGTATTGGATTGATTGATGATGTCATGGATGGCAATCCGCCGCTTCGCAGTCCGCATCACAGTGCGTCACATATTGCAGTCATTGGTGGCGGATCAAAAATACGACCGGGAGATATCACCTTGGCACATCACGGTGTATTATATTTGGATGAATTTCCTGAGTTTGATAAACGAGTAATCGAAGCATTGCGCGAACCGCTTGAAGAAGGAAGTATTACAGTGGCGCGGGCGCGGGGAAGCGTACGCTTCCCCGCGCAATTCATCCTTCTGGCCGCGATGAATCCCTGTCCTTGCGGCTATCGCGGCAGCAACGTCAAACCATGCATTTGTTCTGCAGCAGAACTCGCTCGCTATAGCAAAAAACTTTCCGGACCAATCATGGATCGCATTGATCTGTGGGTATCGGTGCAGCACATAGAGTATGAGTCGCTTCATGAAACTGAGGTTGTGAAAGAGAGCAATCAAGTACGCCAGCAGGTAAAAAATTTGCACGACAAGCAATACTGCCGTGCCAACAAATTGAACAGCGCGATGACTTCGCAAGAGGTACACAGCAAAAGCAGACTCACTATTTCCGCCAAAAACCTGTTGCAACAATTTGCAAAAAAAATAAAACTTTCTCCCCGCGCATATTTACGCATGATAAAAGTCGCTCGCACTATCGCTGATCTTGATAATTCAGAGACGGTAGAAGAGCGACATATTTTGGAAGCATTACAGTATCGACCGAAACTAGATTGAGTACATCGTGCCAAGTGCATCACTGCCCCATGGGTTGACGGCACCACGAATTTCGAAGTGAAGATGAGCACCGGTTGTTCTGCCGGTATTTCCTGAAAGCGCGATTGGTTGACCTTGCACTACTTCTTCGCCAAGCGCAACGGTAACTTCCGAGAGGTGAGCATAGAGTGTTTGTGTTCCATTTTGATGTGACACAACAATGTAGTTACCGTACCCGCCATTATATTTTCTGTTACCATTTGCAACGATCACCATACCCGCTGCGGCTACATGAACTGTGGTACCGATCGGTGCCGCGATATCAACTGCATTCACATCGTGAATACCTTGTGACAATCTGCCGGAAATTGGCTGCGCATAATATCCGCGAATATTTTCTGGGGAAATAGTATAACTAGCTACAACTGATGGCTGAGTAGCAACAATTGGATATGTAATTTCAGTCACGGGATTGGTTACCATGATTGTTGTGCCGGGCACAGCGGCAGATTGAGTATTTGTATCCGGAATAGCAGGAGTAGTAATTGGAGAAATATTTTCTGGAACAGTTGTTGTGTCATGAACAACTGAAGCAGATGCATCACTGGTCAGTGGTTCTGTATTTGGAATAGTCAGTTTTATTCCTATTTTCAAACTGTCTGCATCCAAGAGATCGTTGGCATTTAAAATATCATTTTGGTCAGCACTAAATTTTACTGCAATGCCGCTGATTGTGTCGCCTGCTTTTACTGTATAAATTATTCCGCTGGTAGGCAGGATGGT
Organism: Candidatus Nomurabacteria bacterium UBA5155; assembly: GCA_002413705.1. GTDB lineage: Bacteria > Patescibacteriota > Minisyncoccia > Phycocordibacterales > UBA9973 > UBA4124. The sequence continues at coordinate 3,905 of DHXN01000013.1, read as the reverse complement.
GAGCGTTTCTCCAATATGAATAGTGGCTTTGCTATTGATGTTATTTGACCAGCGAATGGTGTTTATAGAAATATCGAATTTCTTGGCAATGCTTGAAAGTGTGTCGCCTGCTTTTACTTTGTAAGTAGAGATGGTGTTGTCACCGATGACGGAAATTTTATTGGCAGAAATTTTTTCACCCTTGACCTTGGTGGTAGTTTTTTTTGTTGCGACCGCAGCAACAGTAACCTTCTTGGTCTTAGAAGTAGTGGCAACTTTTTTTGTTGCGGCGTGGGCTGTCCCCACACTAAGTGTGAGAATCACAGCGGTTATGACAAGAAAACGAGTGTGTCTGTTTCTGCGTTTCCTCGGTGGGTCTAGAAGTACCATAGTTACAAAAGTAATAATACCAAGAAAAGAAGCGGTTATTTTTTTTCACACTGTTTTGCATGTACAGTCAATAGAAAATAGGTAAAAAACGTTGGTATTGTGGCACGTTGACACTGCTTCAAATGTTGTGTGGAATCAAAATTTTATATCCATCCTTTTACCAAAAGGGTCATTTTGCATTTCGATTTTTCGGTCATTTTTTAAAAACAGATCTGCTACACTACAGTCATGCAATTTCTTGAAGGATTAAATAATGAACAAAAAAAAGCAGTGCTTGCTATTGAAGGACCGCTGCTGATAGTCGCCGGTGCCGGTGCGGGCAAAACCAAAACAATCGTGCATCGCATGTGTCACATGATTGAAAGCGGCATTGCACCTTCCGCAATACTTGCGGTGACGTTTACCAACAAAGCAGCGAAAGAAATGCGCGAGCGCGTCGTATTACAAATAGAGGCTATACCTGCAGCTCTTCGTGAAGGCACAATTCCGTTTGTGAGTACGTTTCATAGTTTGGGAGTATTTTTGCTGAGAAAATTCGGCGCATACGACGGAACAGTGAAACGCTTCACCATTCTTGATGATGCGGACACTATGTCTCTGATAAAAGAGTCTTTGCAATATTTTGGCCTTGATCCGAAACAAAACGAACCGCGTAGCATTCGCTCTCTTATCAGTCGAGCAGCAAATGCAATGCAATCGCCGGATAACCTGATGACTGAGAGCAATCCTCATCATCGTATCGCCGGACAAGTATGGAAGCGATACACCGCACTGAAGAAAGAGCAGAAGTCACTGGACTTCGATGATTTACTGTTGGAAACCGTGAAACTGCTCGAGCAAAATGAAACTGCCAGAACTTGGTGCCAAGAAACATGGCACTATATTCACATTGATGAATACCAAGATACCAATGAAGTGCAGTACCGCATCGCTCGCGCACTGGCCGGTCCGCGCAAAAACTTGTGCGTGGTCGGTGACTCAGATCAAAGTATTTATTCTTGGCGCGGAGCAAACATCAAAAATATTTTGGAATTTGAGCGCGACTATCCGGAAGCGACAGTGGTACTGCTCGAAGAAAATTATCGCTCAACGAAAACCGTCATCGCAGCGGCAAATGAAATCGTTAATAAAAATACGTATCGCACACCAAAAAATCTTTTCACCAACAATGCTGAAGGGGAGCTTATTTCTGTCTACGCTGCATATGATGAAAATGATGAAGCGAAATTTATTGTTGAACGCTGCATCGAACAAATTGATAGTGGGGTAGCAGCCGACGATATTGCGATTTTATTTCGCACCAACTTTCAATCACGCGCGCTTGAGGAAGCATTTCTGTCATACAATATTCCATACCAAGTACTTGGTGTACGGTTTTTCGAACGCAAGGAAGTGAAAGATGTTTTGTCATATATTCGCGCTGCGCAAAATCCTGACAGTTTGGTGGATATCAAACGCATCATCAACACCCCGGTACGCGGCATTGGAAAAGTAACAATTGTAAATTTATTTACTCATGGTATCGATTCGCTTTCCGGCAAGGCGGCAATTTCTGTAAAAAACTTTTTTGCGCTGCTGGAGCAAATTCGAGAATTTTCTGAACTGCATTCTGTTTCAGAAACGATCAAATTTATTATGGTTGAGAGCGGTATGCAGCGAGCATATAAAGAAGATAAAATTGACGGCGAAGAACGGCTCGAAAACTTGGAAGAACTAGTGACATTGGGATTGCGCTATGATCATTTTGATGGCGATGAAGGATTGGAAAAATTATTGGAGGACGCAACACTGATGAGTGACCAGGATAATCTCAGTGATGCAGGCGCGGCAAGTACAAAAGTTGGTGTGAAGCTGATGACCATTCACGCGGCAAAAGGTTTGGAGTTTGGCACGGTGTTTGTGACCGGACTTGAACACGGACTTTTCCCTCACCAACGCGATAGCAAACTGACCGGCGCAGATGCAGAAGAAGAACGTCGCCTGATGTATGTCGCGGTCACTCGCGCGCGCAAGAAATTATTTTTAACGTACGCAAGTATGCGCACGATTTTTGGCATGCGCGATGTGCGACTGCCGTCAGAATTTCTGATGGATGTACCGGACGAATATATACAGCGTGAAAGTCGCAGTGGCGAGTCGGGCTTTACGGTCTACTTATAGTAGTGCAATATACAAACATATATGAAAGCAAAGAAACATCTCGGTCAACACTTTTTGAAATCACAAAGTGCATTGACCAAAATTCGTGACGCGGCAGATATTGTCGCCGACGATATTGTGCTGGAGATTGGACCGGGAACAGGAGCACTGACAGAAATACTTTTGGTGTTTGCAGGAAAAGTTGTTGCGATCGAAAAAGATAGGGATCTCATTCCTGTGCTGCAAGAAAAATTTGCAAAAGAAATTGCTTCAGGAAAACTGGAACTGCTCGAAGAAGACGTGCTGGATTTTGATCCAAATGTCATGGCATTTTATAAAGGTCATGACTACAAACTAGTCGCAAACATTCCATACTATATAAC
>DHXN01000013.1:0-988 GCA_002413705.1 Candidatus Nomurabacteria bacterium UBA5155 | reverse complement strand
GTGTTGCTGATACAAAAAGAAGTGGCCGAGCGTATCGTGGCGCGACCTGCCGACGGCGCCAAGCAGGGAAAAGAAAGTATTCTTTCTATCGCCGTGAAAGCATATGGTATACCCAAAATTATTGCCAAAGTTCCGCCGGGAGCATTTGTACCCCCACCAACCGTTGACTCAGCAATTCTTTCTATAGAAGGCATCAGTCGAAACTTTTTTAAAAACACTGATGAAAAACTGTTTTTTGCGGTGATGAAATCAATCTTTGGCAAGAAGCGCAAGCAAATCGGCGGTAGTCTGGCGGAATTTCTCGGTGACAAAGAAAAAGCACTCGCCGCGCTGGCCGCAGCAAACATTGACCCCAAAACTCGCCCGGAAGATGTTACACTAATGACATGGAAAACTCTGACTCACGCCCTACAGAAATAAAAAAGTCTCCTACCGGACCAAGCAAGCAATTCCTAATCAGAGGAGGTATCGCCATTGGTGTGATCGCTATCATATTACTAGTGCAGACCAATTGGTTTCGTACTCTATTTCATAAAAAACCCCTAGCCTCAAACCCTGTGCTTATTGGAGACTTGATCGCCAAAGACTCGAACGGCAACGGCATTCCTGACTGGGAAGAAAAACTTTGGGGTCTCGATCCGACGGTGCTCTACACAGACGGCAAATCAAATGCCGAGGTAATCAAAGAAAAAGAAGCTACTGCCGGTATTAAAAATGATACCAACACCAATGCAAGCCTGACCGAAACTGACCAAATCGCGCAAAGCCTCTTTAGTCTGACCAGTGCTGTAGGGCAGTCAAATGACCCAAACAGTGACACCACGATACAAAATGGCGGTGCCGCACTTGGCGCGTCAGTGCCAATACAGTCCGTAAATGAACATTATTCATTAAAAAACCTGAGGACGACAAGAACCAGCGCACAATCTCTGAGAACATACCAAAAACAACTGGCTGCGATTTTAATCACCTACAATACCAATACTGC
>DHXN01000006.1 GCA_002413705.1 Candidatus Nomurabacteria bacterium UBA5155 | reverse complement strand
GGATAACATGTCCGATTCTAAGATGTTTGTTAATTATTAACTCGAGTGGTGGGTTGTTTGTGTACTCTTCAACAGTCGATGTTATGCCGTATTTTTGGTTTATATACTGCACGTGGGCGGGAAGAGTATTAAATTTTAAACCATCAAAATCCAAGAAAAGAATTTGTTTTGCCATAATTGCTTAGTTTTTCTTCACATTACCCTAATTTTGATTTTTTGCAAATATGCTGTATAATCACGGCTCATTATGGAAATCAGAAATATTGCAATCATTGCCCACGTTGACCATGGGAAAACCACGCTAACAGATAAAATGTTGGCTTTTTGTGGTGAAATCTTGGACGGCGGCTCAATGGACTCAAATCAAATTGAACGCGAGCGCGGCATTACTATTTATGCAAAAAACACCGCGGTTACGTACAAAGGTACTAAGATTAATATCGTGGATACGCCAGGTCACGCCGACTTCGGTTCAGAGGTGGAGCGCGTGCTTCGCTCAATCGACTCAGTCTTGCTGATCGTCGACGCCCAGGAAGGCCCAATGCCGCAGACACGTTTCGTCTTGAAGAAGTCACTTGAACTTGGATTGAAGCCAATCGTGGTCATCAACAAAATCGACAAGCCAGGATCTGATACTGCTGCCACACATGATGCTGTTTTTGAACTGTTCATGGAGCTCGGCGCAAATGATGAACAGCTCGACTTTGCCACTGTCTATGCTATCGGTCGCGATGGTGTGGCCATGATCAAGGCTGATGATGAGAAAAAAGACCTCACACCATTGTTCGAAACTATTTTGCAGAAAGTTCCTGTGGCCGCAAACGATACCTCCAAAGCATTCCGCATGCAGGCATTTAACCTTGCGTATGATAATTTCCTCGGACGTCTTGCTGTTGGTCGTGTCTATGAAGGTGTTGTCAAAGCGGGCGACACCGTGTTCATTCACAGTGAAGGCACAGAAACTCGTACTGCCAAAATCACCAAACTATTTACATTCCATGGCTTTACGCGCGAGGAAAAGAATGAGGCCGAAGCAGGTGATATCGTCATGCTTGCCGGTATCCCCGACATTTTCATCGGTGAAACTATCAGTACACTGAAAGAAGCAGAACTTCTCCCCGCCATCACTATTGATGAGCCGACTATCGTGTTGGACTTTTTGGTGAACAACTCACCGTTTGCCGGCAAGGAAGGGAAATTTGTAACTTCTCGTCAGATTCGCGAACGTCTTGAACGCGAACTGGAAGTCAACGTTGGCTTGAAGGTTGATTTTTCTGCCGATGAAAATCGTATCGCTGAAGGATTCAAAGTATTCGGACGCGGTGAAATGCACATTGCTGTATTGCTTGAAACCATGCGTCGTGAAGGATATGAAATTCAAATTTCTCAGCCACAAGTTATTATCAAGCACATTGATGGCGTGAAGAGTGAGCCGTTTGAAGAAGTAACTATTGATGCTCCGGCTGAACACCAGGGTGTGATTATTGAAAAGCTCGGTATTCGCGGATTTATCATGGCTGATATGAACTTGAAAAACAGTACTGTTCGTATGGTATTTACTGGCCCGACTCGTGGGCTGCTCGGCTACCGCAATCAATTCCTAGTTGATACTAAGGGTGAGGGCATCATGTCATCTCGTGTCCTTGGTTTCCGTCCATATGCTGGAGAAATCACTCGTCGTCAGGTTGGTTCTATGATTTCAATGGAGTCGGGCAAGGCGTTGGCATTTGCGCTCTGGGGTCTGCAAGATCGCGGCGTGCTCTATATCACTCCTACGACAGAAGTGTATGAAGGTATGGTCATCGGCAATACTTCAAAAGGTGAAGAAATGAAAGTGAACCCTACAAAGGGCAAGCAGCTGACCAACATGCGCGCATCAGGTTCTGATGAAGCGGTGACAATTATCCCGCCATGGCTGATGACCATCGAACGTGGTCTTGAAGTCATGATGGATGACGAATTCCTGGAAGTGACTCCACTGTCTGTTCGTCTTCGCAAGCAATTTTTGAACGAAACAGAGCGCACCAAAGCTCGCCGCCCGAAGCAATAAGTTGACCTGCGAGTATAGGAAGAATATACTCAAGAGGTAGTGATCTATAGCTACACTTTGTCTACTTGAATACTCATTTAGACCGGCCCTACTTCATACTGTGAAGGGGTGAAAAGAGATCTTTGTGTCTGCCGAGCTTTGCGTAAGCAATTCAGGGAAAATTCGTAGGCTTAATTGTCTACGACCCCTCTTGAGGGAAGTTGTATAGATAGAAAAGCCCTTAAAGAAATTCTTTAAGGGCTTTTCTTATAGTTTCAAATAAGTCCTTATCAACCTTGCCTATTCTATTGTTTAGTCTTCTAGTATCAATGACACGCAGCTGAGAAATTGCTGCCCACGATTTCTTTCCTCGTATTTTGCCAAGAGATATTCGGTAAGCATTATTGGTGGGAGATGTTGTGAGAGGGACAATAAAGCATGTCACATTGTTTATGTTTCTCAATACGACAACAGGCCTTTCGTAGTTGTTGCCATTTCCGTCTTGCTCGTTTCCTATGTTCAAGCCAAGCGAAGTCCACCATATCTCGCGCTCACTGCAAAGATTAGCCTGTTCTTTAGCGTTTACTTTTTTCTTAATTTCGTTCCAGGAATCAAAATCCTTTGTCATGGAGACAATTCTATACTTTGCATGGTCAAGAAAATTGAAAGATTTCATAAAGAAATCTTAAAATAAAGGCCATGTATCCATGTTGGCAAAGGTATGGTATTGTAATCAAACATGAACGAAAAGCGCTTAAAGGAATTTTGGAATCAGGAATATCGGGATCCGGAGTTTTTCTCATTGTCTGATGAGGCAAGCTCTGACTTGCAGAAATTCACACGATGGTTGCAGAAAGAATATGGCAAAGATGTTTTGCGACCAGAGGTAACTGTGCTGGACGCTGGCTGCGGTAATGGTCGCAACTTGTTGTGGTTGAACGAAGAATTTCGCATCCGCGGATTTGGTTTTGATATTTCTGATGTCGCCATCCGACAGGCGACAGTCAATGCCGAAAAGCAAAAATGGGGTAGCAAGCTTGTGTTCAAAACTCATTCTATTGCTCTGGATATTCCGCTTGAAGATGAATCAGTTGATATTGTACTCGACATGATGGCATCGCACTTCTTGAAAGAAAAAGAACGCGAAATTTATTTCAAAGAAATTGCGCGTGTGTTGAAGCCGCAAGGCGTGCTATTTTTCAAATCGTTTTATATTGAAGGTGATCAGCATGCCAAAGATCTGATCAAAAACGAAAGCGCCGGTGAGCACAATGCCTATATGCATCCGCGCTTGAAAGTCTATGAATATGTCTGGGACGATAAAGCAATCGCAGATACGTTTGAAAATGATTTCATTTTGCAGCGCAAAGAACCATCATATAAACACAACATTCGCGGCAAACCGAATAAGCGCCGCAGTGTTGTTTGTTATTTTGAGAAAAAATAATACAATGCCAATGTAGCTTAGCAGGTAGAGCAGCGGTATCGTAAACCGCAGGTCGCCGGTTCGATTCCGGCCATTGGCTCATGAATATATAGCGAACAAAATTAAAAAGCATCTGGGAGGAGATGGCTCAAATACGCTACAATACAGTATATGAATAAAGACGATATCCAATCTGCTATTACTGCTATCGAAACCGCCATGGTCCAGGCGGATTTTTGGAATGACAAGAACAATGCCCAGATGCAGATCAAGCAATTGCAGGAATTGAAAGATTCACTGGAAGGATTGGGAAAATATGACAAAGGCAATGCAGTCATTACTATTTTTGCCGGAGCCGGCGGCGATGACGCGGAAGATTTTGTCGGTATGCTTTTCACGATGTACATGCGCTATGTTGAAAAGCGCGGCTGGTCGCTGACTTCTTTGGATCAGCATGCCAACGACCACGGCGGCTATCGCAATGTGACATTTAGTATTGAAGGTAAGAAAGCATACGGCACACTTCGCAATGAATCCGGTGTCCATCGCCTCGTGCGCATCTCGCCGTT
>DHXN01000014.1:1590-13176 GCA_002413705.1 Candidatus Nomurabacteria bacterium UBA5155 | reverse complement strand
GGCTCCCCCGGTAAGATTCGAACTTACGACCAATCGCTTAACAGGCGACCGCTCTACCGCTGAGCTACAGGGGAATGTTTTTGGTGCGACAATAGTGCCGCAAAACTATATCATTTTTAATACGGCTTTTCAAGCCGGAAGTCGTTTTTGGTGACTGGGCGGCCTTGGGGAGAAGAATTGTTCCAAAAGTCGAAATGAAATACACCATAACCTTCTGTTGGGGTAGAGGCAGCCGCGGCAAGACCAGTAGTGTCATAGCCTGTCACCCAAGAGTTGGGCGCGATACCGGTGGGTGCAAACCACTGGCCGTGCGCGATAAAGGGCACCGCCCACCATATTACTACCACCAATACTACTATTGCTAAAACCCTCTCCATAAGGCTATACTACACTGATTTTTATTATTTTAAATGCTTAAAAAAACTATGTCACAACTACCCAAAGAGTCCAATCGCAGAACTAAAATCGTTGCCACCATCGGTCCCGGTTCAGAATCAAAAGAAAATTTCGCCAAACTGCTTGCAGCCGGTGTAGATATTGCTCGCACAAACATGAGTCACGATGACCAAACTATTCATCAGGCGCGTATCGAAAATATTCGTGCAGTGTCGCAGGAAACCAATACTCCTGTTGATATCTTACTCGATCTTTCAGGACCAAAAATTCGCATCGGAGATTTTGAAGATGTTTCTGTTGAACTCATTCCTGGAGCAGAATTTATTCTTAGTGGAACAAAGATAAGTGGCAGTGTGCGCAAGGTGTACTTCAACTATCCAAACATTGAACAAGACATCAAACCGGGTCAGATACTGATGATCGATGACGGTCGTCGAAAACTTCGCGTGGAGAAATTGGAAGGAACTGATATCTATACCACGGTGATTGTGGGTGGTGTGATCAAAAGTCGTCGCGGAGTAAATATTCCCAATGCCTATCTTTCTATTTCTGCGATTACCGACAAAGATAAAAGTGATTTGGAATTTGCAGTCAGAATGGGTGTGGACTATATCGCGCTTTCATTTGTTCGCACTGCAAAAGACATTCTAGAACTTCGTGAAATGATCAAAAGTCATGGCGGCAGTCAGCCCATCATTGCCAAGATTGAAACTCCGGAATCAGTCGAAAAGATTGATGAAATTATTGCGGCAGCAGACGGTATCATGGTGGCGCGCGGCGACCTGGCTGTTGAAATCGGCCATGCTAAAGTTCCTGCAGTGCAAAAAATGCTTATCAAGAAATGTAATGCAGCCGGCAAGCCGGTGATTGTGGCCACTCAGATGCTCGAGTCGATGATCAAGGCTCCGGTGCCAACACGCGCAGAAGTTGCTGATATTGCCAGCGCTGTATATGCCGGGGCAGACGCATCGATGCTTTCAGAAGAAAGTTCATTGGGTGAATTTGCCGTAGAGGCGGTATCGATGATGCGAGAAGTGATCATGGAAACTGAGAAAGATATGGGTGTTGATGCGTCCACAATGGTGCAGTGGAAATAACCTTCTGAAAGGAAAGAAAAAATCCCAAAGAAGAGTATAATAGAGTATATGAGCATAACAATAAAAAGTACTCTCATGGAACTTACCCCCGCATTGTCCGACTACACTGAAAAACGGCTTAGTACTATTACAAAATACACCGAAGGCACTCCGCAGATCGCGGTAGAAATAGGCAAGACCACGTTGCATCATCGCAATGGCGAGATCTTCCGAGCAGAAGTAAATGTCATCACGCCGCTAGGCAAGCAATATCGAGCAGTGTCTGAAAAGATCGATCTATATGAAGCGATTGACGACATTCGCACCGAAATTGTGCGAGAAATCAAAGCCGGCAAGAGCAAGACGCAAACATTGTTTCGTCGCGGCTCTCAGAAAATAAAAAATTTAGTGAAGGGAATGTAAGAAATCTTCGTAGAACTGGCGCTTGCCATTTTCGGGAATGACTTCTTCAATAACAAAGGATCCACCATCAGCGTATGAGTCGTTGTAGGATCCTTTTGTTATTTTCACTGTCAGAGGTTCGTTATGACGAACAGTTGTAAAATGCACCCAGCCGCGGTCACCGAGTGCGCGAAATATTTTCCACTTTTGCTCATCGGACATGTCATCAGTCAGCAAGCCATCGGCTTTGCTGTATTTGCGAGTGTGAGTTGAAGCATCATGATGTTGTTCGACAGGAACGAGCTCGCCCGAAAGATACTGATCGATAAATTCTGAAAAAAGTTCAATACCGATTGTGGCACTTTTTTCAGTCAGCTGATCCGCGGTCATCTCTATTGGCAGATCAAACGTTTGTTGTGCCACGATTGGTCCGTGGTCAACGTGCTTATCGAGCTTCATGATAGTCACACCTGTTTCTGTCTCGTCACTGAGTAACACTGATTCAAGAGGCGATGGTCCGCGATATTTTGGCAAGAGTGATGGATGCAGATTTAATACTTTGCCATGTACAATATCCAAAAGTGATTGTGGTAAGATTTTTCCATATGCCACAACAAAGAAAAAATCCCAGCTGTCTGCATCATTCAAAAGTTCAATCACTTCAGCAGTGATCTTCTCAGGTGTCAGGCAGGGAATATCATGCTCTCGCGCAAAAGCCGCTACTGGTGTCTCCACCAGATGCATACCGCGCCCCTGCAACCTTGCTGGAGCAGTGATAATCAACGCAGGCAACATGCCTTTTTGTTCCAGTGCTTCAAGTGACAAATGGGCGATGTGTGGTGTTCCGAAAAAAACGTATCTATGGTTCATATGTCTGTCATTATACTACTAATTAAAACACTAAGTGATTTGTGACTGTTTGCTCCTGAAACAATACAAATAAAATAATGTGTTGAGGACCGATATTGCTGATGCTATTCCATGCAGCGAAAACCCGGAAACATGTTATTTTATTTGTATTGTGGTAAGGAGCTACTACTACTACTTCACTGGAGGAATATCCTCGATATTCTTGGCAGTATCAATAAAAAGCACTCCATTCAAATGATCAGTCTCATGCTGAAAAATTTGCGCCAGCAGTCCGCGACCGTTCATGACAAATTCATTGCCTTGCTCATTGAGTGCACGCACACTGGCAGTGGTCGCACGCTTTACGTCACCGTATTTCCAGCGTACTGACAGACAGCCTTCTTGCATGACTTTCTTTTGTTTGCCGATACGAATGATTTCCGGGTTGATGAATACTAAATCAGCTTCGTATTTTTTATTGACCTTCTTTGATACCACGAAGATGCGCAATGACTCGCCAAGTTGAGGAGCGGCGATTGCGACAGCGTCTTCTTCATGAGCAATGGCTGTTTTCATTTCTTCAATCAATGATCGAATGGATTTTTTTGATATGTCGGAGACGTTTACAAGTGCGGCATTTCGGCGAAGCACTTGATCCGGAACTTGTACGATAGTTTTCATATTACTTAAGTTGTTTAAGGTAGGTGTGAAGCTCTGTAACCGGAATACAATCCTGACTGTGTGTTTCCATATTACGAACAATTACACTGTTTTCCATTGCTTCTTTTTGTCCAAAGATGATGGTGTAGGGCACGCCGGCTTTTTCTGCCACCGCCAGCTGCGCTGACAATGAATCTTTTGAAAGCGCCTGCATTACCGGAATGTGCGCCTTGCGCAAAATTTCAATCACGTTCAAACTTTTGAGCTTTGCATCGAAACCGACTTGTATGAAATAGACTTTTGGTTTTTTCATGATGCGAGGGGACAGATCTTTGAACCATGCAGTTTCAACAACACGATCAACACCGATGCCGACACCCATTGCCGGAACATCTTTCTTGGAGCCGAGCTGTCGCGCCAGCAAGTCATATCGTCCACCGGCAGCAATCGTCAACGGTTCACTGCCATCTTCTGTTGCTGGTTCAGCAATTTCAAATACGGTACGAGTGTAGTATGAAAGTCCGCGCACCAAGTTTTTATTGATCTCATAGCCGATACCCATTTCTTCCAATGCCTCAAGCACTTCTCGGAAATGTTTTTTTGCTGCAGTGCCGAGATGAGAAACGATATCGGGAGCACCACGATTGATTTCGATGGTAGCTGCTTCTTTTGAATCCAAAATACGCAGCGGGTTTATTTTCAAACGCTCTTGATCAAGCGCAGAAAGTTGGTTGATGTGCTTCTTATAGTAGTTGGTCAGTTCACGAATGTATGACACGCGATCCTCTTTGTCTCCCATCGAGTTTATTTGTACCACAAGATCTTTTGCGCCGGACTCTTCAAGAATAGTGATCGTCGCCTTAATTAAAAGCGCATCAATAATACTTTTTTCAGAACCAAGTGATTCAAGTCCGAACTGATGAAATTCTCGATAGCGTCCGCGTTGCGGTTTGTCGTGTCGGAACATTGGTCCGTAGTAATAAAAGAGTACTGGCTGCGGTTGGTTTTGCAAGCCGTTTTCAATGTAGGCGCGCATCACGCCGGCAGTGCCTTCGGGACGCAATGCAAGCTGATCCCCACCTTTCGTTTTCAAAGAATACATTTCTTTATCAATCGCATCAGTACCGATACCGATCGCTGTGGTAAAGGTATTCTCATATTCAAGCAGAGGAGTTTTTATCGGAGTGAATCCATAGTACACCGCAATCTCCTGAGCTTTCTCAAAAAAACCCTGGAACTTGTAATAGTCATCGCCAATAATATCTCGCATACCTTTTGGACTGGCAATCTCTTGTGGTTTTTTAACAGTGACTGGTTTAGTATTCATATGATTCTTTTCCTGGTAGGAGTTTTAGATCATTTACCGGAAGAAGACGAAGCAATGCTCGGCCGCGAATATTTGCATCAGGCAGCAGCCCCCATGAACGAGAATCATAACTGCCGGAACGATTGTCTCCCATGACGAAGTAGTTACCTGGAGTCACCACATAGGTACCAGTGTCAGTTGAAGTGTGAGTGATATATGGTTCTGAGAGAGTGAAGCCGTTAGGGTGTGCGGCATTGAAGATGCTGATTTTGCCGTCAATAACTTTCACCGTATCTCCGGGCAAACCAATGATGCGTTTGATGTAGTACTTCGTTGGTTCTGGCGGAGCTTTGAACACGATCACGTCGCCGCGAGCCGGAGCAGAGAGGTGGTATGACACTTCATCGACGATCAAGTATTGACCGTTTTGAATGACAGGATCCATGGATGTACCGCTAACAATAAACGGACGAATGACAAATGCTTGGATCAATGCCGCCAAGACAATAGCTCCAATGATATACAGAACGTTTTCAATAAATTTGCCGAAACCAGTTTGGAAAAATGACTTTCCAGCTGGTGGTGTTTGTGTTTGTTCCATAATTAGGGCAAGTATAGCAGACAGCGAATATATGGTACAGTAGCGGTATGAATATTGTTATTGGGCTGGGTAATCCAGGCACTGTGCATGCACAACAACGACACAATGTTGGTTGGATGGTGCTTGATGCTTTGGCTGCAAAAGAGTCTTTGAGTTTTGCTGATAAGAAATTATTTTCTGCCACCATTACACAATTTGGTGAACTATTACTCGTGAAGCCTGATACATTTATGAATAATTCCGGTATTGCGGCAAAAGCGATAGGGAAGCAATACGCCGATGCACCTGTCATCGTTGTGTATGATGATATTGATATCAACATAGGAACAATCAAGTGTTCATTCGGTCGCGGAACGGGAGGACACAATGGCGTGCAGTCGGTCATTGATCATCTTGGCACTAAGGATTTCTTGCGCATTCGTATCGGCGTTCGCCCTGTTCACGAAGAACTCCTTCCTCGCATCGCGCCGCCCGATGGTTTCGAGAAATTTCTTCTCTCCAACTTTGCGCCATTTGAATATGAACTTCGTGACCAGGGCATAGAGAAAGCGATGACGGTGATTGAATCACTACCGTTTAAAACGATTGAAGAGATCATGAATCAGTATAACTAACAAAAAACGCCACCGTTTACACGATGGCGTTTTTTTTATTTCAGGATGATGAGTATTATTTTTCTTCAACAGGTTTTTCACCAGCATCTTCTTCAACTTTCTGTTCACCGTACACAAGTGTCATACGCTGTTCTTTTGGTTCGAAGAGAGTCACAGTGAAAGGATAGGTACGTCCGAGCTGCAACGCTTCGCGAAGCTTTTCTTCAGAACCAAATGTTGAGTGATGAACAAGTCCAGCCACGCCTTCCTTGATGGAAACCAATGCGCCGTGCTTGTTGTATTTGATCACAACACCTTTCACAACATCGCCTTTCTTGAGTGTGCTTTCAAATGACTTCCAAGGATTGTCTTTCAATGCCTTGATGGAAAGGGAAATCTTGCCGTCCTTGATATCAATGATTTTCGCTTTCACCTTGTCTTTCAATTTGAACATCTGGCGAGGATCTTCCACCAGACCCCAATCAAGCTCAGAAATGTGTACCAGTCCTTCAAGACCGTCCTCGATTTTCAAGAAGACGCCGAAGTCCACGATACCGGTCACTTCGCAATCAAGCTCGTCACCGACTGCGTACTTGCTGATGACTTCCTGGCGTTCTTCCGGAGAGCCGTCCTTTTCAGAGAAGATAAGCTTGCCGTCTTTTGGATTGGCAGAGATCATAGTCACTGCAATCTTTGTACCGACAAGTTTCTTCAATTCTTGAAGGATCTTGTCTTTGTCAGAGTCTTCTACGCGAGGGTAGTGCTCAGGCTTGAGCTGAGAGGCTGGAAGGAATCCAGACACGCCCTGCCAGTCAATGATAAGACCGCCTTTGTTTGCATCTTTGATAGTAAGGTCAAACATAGTTTTGCCTTTGATAGCAATGTCGGCTTCGTTCCAAATGAGCGCTTGCTTTGCTTCCTTCAATGAAAGTTCTACATAGCCGTCTTCATTTTCAACGTCCACCACTTTTGCTTTGATCAGATCACCAATATTCGTCTTGCGGATCAAGTCACGAGCCGCGATAAATTCACGTCCGTAAATGATACCGGTACCAAATGGCTTCAGGTCGATATACACAGCGGCTTTGCCAACTGCGATCACTGGACCTTCAACGATCTCATCCATCATGGCGCGGTGAGGTTCGTTGTTTGTTTCTTCAGTCGCTACTGCAACTTCTTCTATAATTTCTTCATTCATAATTTAATCACTCTTGAATTTATTTTTATCGCCTTCAGCGACAAAAAATGCCACCGTAAGGTGGCTTCCGTTTTTCGACGGACCACCTTTTAGATTTCATCTAGACTTGTGATACTGATTAATACTGTATCGTCCAGATGAGATTATTCCAAAAGGGCTGGGAATTAATACTCAATAGAGTGGCATGAATGTATCATATTTGCTATAGTAACGCAATGGTTATTACGTATTTCGGGAAATCTTATTTTAAGCTGACATTGGGGGATTTGACGATCGCCATCAATCCGCCGTCAAAGGATTCAAAAGCCTTTAGCAAGGTGCCGCGATTTGGTGCAGATATTGCGCTCATCACCACCAATACAATAGATACAAACGGCGCAGACACTGTCACATTTGGCGACAAAGAACCGTTTGTATTGGATGGAGCAGGGAATTATGAGTCAAAAGAGTTGCTGTTCAGCGGCGCACCAAGCACTGTCACTATTGGCGGCAAGGAATACATCAACACTGTTTATGGTTTTGAACTCGACGGTATCAAGATTGCATTTATGGGGCTGATCGATGATGATAAAAAGCTTTCTGCTGAAGCAAAAGAAATTGCTGCCAATGCCGACATGCTCTTTATGCCAGTCGGCGGAGCGCTCGATCTTGATCCTGCAAAAGCATACAAGATCGCAACGTCGTATGATGTGAACATGATCATCCCATATGAATATGATGCCGACAGTCTCAATCGTTTCTTGAAAGAAGGTGGTCAGGAAAAAAATGAATCACAAGATAAAGCAACGCTCAAAAGAAAAGATCTTGATGGCAAAGAAAGTTATATTTTAGTATTGGAACCGCAAGGATAAAACTATGCTCCAAGGCAAACCAGTCCATGTACGCAGACGAATGGCAGTTATTGCCACTGGCAGTATTGCTGTTGTATTGATGCTTGTCCTTATATATAGCTATACGCATCAGGCACCGGTAAGGCATGATCCAGAGCGTCGTATTACCGCTATTTACACCACAATTTTAACTAAAATACAGTCGCTTTTTCATCGAAAATAAGCTATAATACCCTCACTATATGGCTAAAAAAGACGCTGCACCAGTAGCAATTCCATCACCGATCGAACCTCGCCAAAATGTTATTTCTGTAAACATTGTTACGGAAATGCGCGAGTCATTTATTGACTATGCGATGAGTGTTATCACTGATCGTGCGCTGCCCGATGTGCGCGATGGTTTGAAGCCGGTGCATCGACGTATTTTGTATTCACTTCATGAGAACGGCCTGACTGCCAGTTCACGTTTTCGTAAAAGCGCGTTCATTGTCGGTGATGTGCTCGGTAAATATCACCCCCACGGCGACTCGTCAGTGTATGAAGCAATGGTAAAACTGGCGCAAGATTTCTCGACGCGCTATCCGCTGGTGCAAGGTCAAGGTAACTTCGGATCTGTGGATGGTGATCCCGCTGCTGCGATGCGTTATACCGAAGCGCGCATGTCCAAAGTGACCGCGGAGCTGATGCGCGATATCGAAAAAGACACGATTGATTTCCGTCCCAACTATGATGCGACTCGCAAAGAGCCAAGTGTGCTGCCGACAGCATTGCCAAACCTTCTTTTGAACGGCACGCTCGGTATTGCTGTCGGTATGGCAACCAATATTCCGCCGCATAACCTCGGTGAAATTGTTGATGCATGTTTACACTTGATCGAAAACGATGACGCAACCAATGAAGACCTAGCAGAGATCGTGAAAGGTCCGGACTTTCCTACAGGCGGGCTGGCATTTGATAAGGCAGATATTTTGCATGCCAGCGCAACCGGTCGCGGTGGTGTGGTATGTCGCGGTGAAGCGGAAATTATCGAACAGAAAAACGGCGTATACCAAATCATCATTACGTCTTTGCCATACCAGGTAAACAAAGCCACATTTGTTGAGTCAATCGCAAATCTGGTGCAAGAAAAGAAACTTGAAGGCATCAAAGCGCTCGATGAGCTTTCGACCAAAGACATGCGCGTGGTCATCACTCTGAAGACCGGTATCAATCCTCAGAAAGTCTTAAACTTTTTATACAAACACACGCAACTCGAACAGAAATTTCACTACAACATGGTGGCTTTGGTTGAAGGTATTCCGCAAACACTTTCATTGAAGTCTATTCTGACATATTTTATTGCACACCGGGAAGTGGTGGTGCGTCGTCGCACTGCATTTGATTTGAAGAAAGCAAAAGATCGCGAACATATTTTGCTCGGTTTGAAGAAAGCTCTCGATCACATCGATCGTGTGATCACGATCATTCGTGAATCAAAAGACGCGACACTTGCCAAGGTAAACTTGATCAAAGAATTTAAATTCTCTGATTTGCAGGCGACCGCTATTTTGGAAATGCGTTTGCAAAAGTTGGCTGGTCTTGAACGCAAAGCAGTGGAACTTGAACTGAAAGAAAAGCAGACTTTGATCGCCGAGCTTGAAGCATTGCTGGCAAGCGCAAAGAAAATTTACAAAGTCATTGCCGATGAACTGACAGAAATTCGTAACAAGTATGCCGATCCCCGCAAGACCAAAATTGTGGCCAGTGGCAACAAAGCTATTTCCGATGAAGATCTTGTTCCTGAAAAAGAAACAGTATTGGTATTTACTGCTGGCGGCTATGTCAAACGCACCGATCCGACAGAATACAAAATCCAAAAGCGCGGCGGTGTTGGTGTGATTGACCTGGAAACAAAAGAAGAAGATTTTGTGACTATTTTGCTCACCACAGACACACACAGTGATTTGTTGTTCTTCACCAATCGCGGCAAGGCATATCAGATCAAAATGTACGAGCTACCGGAGGGCAAGCGTGCCACAAAGGGTAAATCAATCATGAACTTCCTCTCACTGGCGGCAGATGAGAAAGTTACCTCTATCTTGGCAGTGCCAAAGAAAATGAAGCAGGAGAAAGCATCACTGATGCTGGTGACAAAACAGGGAACTGCCAAAAAGATTTCATACGAATCATTTAAAGATGTTCGTCGCAGCGGTATCATCGCCATTCGTTTGGAAGAAAAAGATGAACTCGAGTCAGTGCTTCGCGTGCAAGAGGGCAGCAGTGTGATCTTGGCGACGGCGCTTGGTCAATCGATTCGTTTTGAAGAAAGTGATATTCGCGAAATGGGACGTACTGCCGGAGGAGTGCGCGCAATGAAGCTTGGCAAAGGTGATGTGATCATCGGCGCTGATGTTGTCATCGCAGAAGAAAATAATTTCTTCCTGGCAATGAGCGCAAACGGTATTGGCAAGAAAACTGCAATGAAAGAATACAAAATCCAAAAGCGCGGCGGTTCTGGTATCAAGACGACAAAAGTCACCGCAAAGACCGGTTCACTGATGGTGGCGAAAATTGTGCAAAACGACATGGAGCTCGTGGCGATGTCGAAGAAAGGACAAGTCATTCGCGTTGATCTCAACACCGTACCCTCAAGCGGAAGACAAACACAAGGAGTGACGATCATGAAGTTGCGCAGTGGAGATTCACTTGCTTCAGTGACTTGTTTATAGCTTGACGCAAGCTTTCAAGTTATACTATTGGCATGTTCATGGATCCTGTCAAAGTACTTGAAGCGTGCAATATTCAATCAACACAAACTGTTGCAGACTTCGGCGCTGGAAGCGGGTTTGTTGCTCGCGCTGCGGTGTCACTGGTGCCGCAAGGACAAGTGTTTGCGCTCGAGATTAATAAAGAAATTGTCACACGACTGACTCGCGACGCTGTTGATCACAAACTCTCGAACTTGCATGTGCTATGGGGGGATGTCGAAATATATGAAGGTTCAAAACTGGCGGCGGAGAGTTGCGACATTGTATTGTGTTTTAATCTTCTTTTTTTGCTTGATGATAAAGTCGGAGTATTGAAAGAAGCCTATCGCGTACTGAAACCGGGAGGAAAAGTGGTAGTAGTCGACTGGACTGAATCGTTTGGCGGTATTGGTCCACAACCGCATCATATTTTTTCTCAGCAAGC
Source organism: Candidatus Nomurabacteria bacterium UBA5155 (assembly GCA_002413705.1). Classification (GTDB taxonomy): domain Bacteria; phylum Patescibacteriota; class Minisyncoccia; order Phycocordibacterales; family UBA9973; genus UBA4124. The sequence continues at coordinate 2,094 of DHXN01000014.1, read as the reverse complement.
AGCGGAGACAGTACTGACCAGTATTGGATTTAAAAAACTTGATTATCAATTGCCGGCCGGTGATCATCACTATGCTATACTTTTTAGTAAGTAATATATTGCGTAACACTGCATGAAATCATCATTCCAAACTATTCTCGTCATCGTATTCATCATCGGCTTTGTTTTGGCGGTTGCGATTTTCTCTGGACTGTTTTCTTCAAAAAGTTCTACCACTGCATCAACCACACCAACCGGACAAGTAGTAGTGTGGGGGATTTTGCCACCTGAAATCATGCAAGTCTATGTTAATAATTTCAACAGTCAGAACTATGGCTACACACTTGTATATGGATACCACAGTCCAGCAAATTTTTATCAGGATCTCATCACCTCTCTGGCAAATGGCAGTTCTCCCGATCTGGTGCTACTTTCATCGGAAACAATTTCTCAAATTCACAACAAGCTTTATACAATTCCATACGCGGCATATACAGAGCGTACGTTTCGCGATACCAATATTGA
>DHXN01000014.1:0-1295 GCA_002413705.1 Candidatus Nomurabacteria bacterium UBA5155 | reverse complement strand
GTTGATCCGCTGGTGACCTATTATAACAAGGATATTTTGGCAGCAAAAAACTTTGTTACCCCGCCAAGAACATGGGATGATCTGCAAATAGCTGTTCCTGTACTGACAAAGCATGATGCCAAGGGTCACATCACACAAAGTGCCGTTGCCTTGGGACAGGCAAGCAATATCAATCATTATAGAGACATTCTTTCAGCATTGATATTACAAACAGGAAATAATATTGTGTCATATGATGCAACCAGTGGCACCAACCAAGCAGTGATTGCCAATGGCGGTTCAACTACCAGTACCTCGCTACCCGCAGTGCAAGCGCTTGATTTTTATACCAGTTTTTCAAATCCAACCAACACTACTTACACATGGAATGCATCACTGCCTGAGAGTTTGCAAAATTTCTTGGCCGGGAACAGTGCATTTTACATTGGTCGCGCCAGTGAACTCTTTTCAATTCAATCACAAAATCCAAATTTAAATTTTGATGTTACCAGCTTGTTCCAAAGTGCCACTGCTACGCGACCGATCACCTTCGGTTCATTTATTGCAGTCGGCATTATGAAAGGTGCGCCAAATTCCACTGCTGCCTATGCCGCTGCCACCCAAATGGCAAGCAGTACCAATATCGATACTATGTCGAAGGAATTTTCACTGCCGCCAGTGCGTCGTGACTTGGTGCAAGTTGCGCAAAGTAATCCATACGTTTCGGTATTTTTCAAAGCAGCATTGTCAGCATTTGCGTGGCCAGATCCAAATCCAACTACTACCAACACAATTTTCCGTGTTATGATTAATAACGTAAACAGTAACACTACCGACACACAAACCGCCGTCTTCAATGCATCTCGTGATCTTCAGTCATCAATTCAATGATGTATACACGCTTCAACAAAAAACTGTCACCCATTGCTTTTGTAATTACAATGATTACTCCTTTTGTTACTTATGCACAGGCTTCAGGACTGATCCCGTGTGATGGTAACGACTGTAACTTGAACTCTGTGATGCAGCTATTTAACACCCTGCAGAATTTCTTTTTTCACACACTGCTGTTGCCAATCTTTGTCATCATGGTGATGTATCTAGGGTTTAGTTATCTAACAGCAGGAGGCAAGCCTGGTCAGCATGCCAAACTTGGCAGCATGGCTTGGCACATGCTGGCAGGGCTCGTACTGATGCTCTGTGCATGGTTGATAGTTCATACTATACTGTCATTACTTGGATACACTGATACGTTCCGTTTCTTCAGCTAATATTATCATTATGAATATCATCAAGAAAACATTTTTATACAGCAT
>DHXN01000007.1:30015-48605 GCA_002413705.1 Candidatus Nomurabacteria bacterium UBA5155 | reverse complement strand
AAAGGTGCCGACTTTCTTGATTTGGATTTCGGAGAAACAGTTATCGGCGGAAACGGCCCTGAGGGTGGTCCTCCCGTTACGCTACCAAAAGGCATTACCCAGTATTATACGGAACGCATGATATTTCATCCTGAAAACGGATCCAATATCACCATCTATGATCCCAAACTGGTCAATGTTTCCGACGGCACAAAAATCGATGGGTTGATGCAAGATGAACAATATATTGCTCATAGAAAAGATGAGATTAAAACATGGTTGAAAATAAAACCAGAATATGAATGTTATGAGTATTCAGATGACAACACCTGTGTCATTAACTTTCGTGGCGGCGAATATACACGTCATCCGGAATTCTTTTTACATAAAAAATACTGGCACGATGCGGTAAAACATATGCTGACTATAAATAAAAATTTTAGGTTTATCGTCATTACTGATGATGTCTTTACCGCAAAAAAGTTCTTTCCTGATTATGCTGTTTTCCATTTTAGTATCGGAAAAGATTATTCCATTATTAAGAATGCTCACTACCTCATTCTTTCCAATTCAACCTTCGCGTGGTTTCCTGCCTGGACCAGTGAGGTATTGAAGTTTTGCATCGCCCCGAAATATTTTGCCCGACATAATATTTCAGACGGATACTGGAGCCTAGGATATAACATCACCACTGGCTGGAACTATATGGATCGAGAGGGAAAACTAAGTGATTACAATACTTGTATTGTTGAATTAAAAGAATATGAAAAAAATAATGAAAAGTATTTTCTCCCAGTAAAAATAGAAAGTAATTTTTTAGTAGTCTCAAATTATAATAATGATATACGGTGGGTACCAGAATACACGGATAATTATGTACTATATGACAGAAGCGATGCAGTTGAAATACCCGCACTAATTGATTCAAAGAAAGTAATTAAAACTCCAAATATTGGCTATAATCTCTACGATTATTTTACGTTTATTATAGACAATTATGACACGTTGCCCGATTGCACAATTTTCACCAAAGGCAATGTCTTTCCTCGACATGTACGAAAAGAATATTTTGACAAAATAGTAAACAATAATTTTTTTACCCCAATAGAGGATTACAAAATGCACACACCATACTGGCCAACATGTTTTTTTGCTGCGGATGGAGGATTTTGTGAAATTAATAATAGTTGGTACACCCGACATCATCCTACTAAATACTTTCGCAGCTATGATGATTTTATGGATTTTTGTTTCAAAAAACCACCAAAACCACGATACACACGATTTGCTCCGGGAGCAAACTATATTGTGCCAAAAGCCAACATTCTGAAATTTCCAAAAATATTTTATCAGAATTTACGAATATTTATTTCTCATTGCCAATTACCCGGTGAAGCACATATAGTGGAAAGAGCGCTACATACCTTATGGACATGTAATTTCGAATTAAACCCTAAGGCACTGGAACAGATTAATGAAAATTTTACTTTTCCTTCAAGAAATTTTAAAACTTTGTTAAAAGAAAAGACGCCGGTAAAAATCAAGAATGTAATTAAATCGCTAATAAATAGTGCTAAAAATACTATTAATTTTATTAAGCAACCTGTTGATATTTTTATAGAAAAAAGAAGAAAAAAAACATGGCTTTCAAAAACAGAAGCGGCAGAATACAGAAAAAAAATAAAAATATATGATGTGTTTAATTTTTTCAATGAATTAGAAACTTTGGAAATTCGACTAAATATTTTGAATGATTATGTTGATTATTTTGTGCTTGTGGAATCTACGCTTACTCATTCTGGTATACCAAAAGATTTGTTATATCAAAAAAACAAACATCTTTTCAAAAAATTCGAACACAAAATTATTCATTATGTTATTGATACCCCTTTAAAAGATTTTGAAGATGCAAAAAAAAGAATACTTGATCCCGCTACTTCTATCTTAGAAAAAAGAATTTTAACAGATGCACTGGCTTCGGATAATATCCCACCAGGAGACAGTAATTATTTACGGGATTTTTATGAAAAAGAATCGGTAAAAAAACCTTTAATAGATTTGTCCGATAATGATATTTGCTATATTTCCGATCTGGATGAAATTTGGAATCCGGAAGCACCAATTGATTATTCAAAAGATGATATTTACAAATATAAACAAGATGCCTATATGTATTATCTCAACAACCGTTCCAATGAAGATTGGAACGGTTGGACAGGTACGATTGCCACTAAATATAAAAATGTAAAAAATAATTGCGTGAATGATTTACGTACAGCAGGTAAGACAAGATATACTGTCATAAGAAATGGCGGTTGGCACTTTACTTTTCAAGGAGGAGCACAGAGAATTAAAGATAAATTATCTTCCTATAGTTATCATGAAATTAATACCGAGGAAACTAGAGTACAAATTGAAAAAATAATTAAAAATAATAAAGACATAAAAGGTAGATATATAAAATTTTGGAAAGACGAGAGAAAACTTCCCCACTATCTTCTAGAAAACAAACAAAAATATAAAGAGTTATTCAAATGAACAGAATTCAAATAATAAATACAATAATTGCAAAAAATAACTACAAGAAGTACTTAGAGATTGGAGTAAATACGCCGGCACAACCAGGATTCAGCCACAATAGTATCAATGTGGAAATAAAGCATGGTGTTGACCCTAATGTTGATACCACATTCAAAATGACTTCTGATGACTTCTTTGCACAGAATACTGAAACATACGACATTATCTTCGTAGATGGCTTGCACATTTTTGAACAAGCCCATAGAGATATCGAAAATGCTCTTAAATTTTTGACTGACAAGGGCACCATCGTCGTCCACGACTGCAACCCTACTCGAGAGATTACTCAGCGTCCAATCCGAGCTTCAAGTGTTTGGCATGGAGATGTGTGGAAAGCCATTTTGAAACTTCGAATGGAACGTTCAGATATCATTATTTATACTATTAATGCAGATGAAGGATGTACTGTCGTTCAAAAAGGTTCGCAAGACCTATATCACCCAGAAAATGCTTCTGACGAGATCTATAGTTTTAAGTACTTTAAGAAACACAAGAAAGAAATTCTTAATCTTATTAGCACTAAAGAATTTGAAAAGAAGATGGGTATTACACCAACTAATATTTTTTATACACTTTTTTCAAGGGGTAGATAACTTCTTTTTTAAAAGGAATATATTCATAAAAGTAAAAGAATAAGAGTCTTGAAACACTGATAAAATATCCTGTTAAAAATCTAGGGTATTTTTTTTTGAACACCACAACATCAGTAAGCACGTGCTTTGCTTGTAGTACACTATTCCTTCTGGTAAGGCTACCCTCCCTATCTATCAGCATTACTGAATATGCTGGCAAATTTGCAAACTTGCCGATAGTGCCAATCTTGAGCCATAAATCATAATCTTCTACATGTCTTGTTCTTTCAGATTCATCATATCCATTAAACTTCATTACCGCTTCTTTTTTAAAGACTACACTAGAATGCAAAAAGCAGTTTTTACTCAGTATTTTATTTCGAATAGTACTATCTTTTTCCGGTAATAAATACCGTGTCAGTTCTTTTTCGCTTTCATCTATAATTATTCCCCCTGTTCCTATTAATACGTATTCACCATTCTCTTCAAGAAATCTGATTTGTTTGCTTAATTTTTCTGTATCAATCCATCTGTCATCATCATCAATACGAGCAATGTACTTGCCTTTTGTTTTTTGTAATCCTTTATTAATGGTTTTTTGAATACCAAGATTATACTCATTTTCTAATAAAGTAATTCTTTTATCAACGGCCATATATTTTTCAACTATAACTTTTGTTTCATCTGTTGAACAATCATTCACTATGATCAATTCCCATAGAGGGTATGTTTGTGTTAACACACTCTCAATGGCACCTGCGATAAACTGAGCGCCATTATATGTCGGCAAAATAATGGAAACGATAGTGGTATCGATCATAGACATGACAGAGCCAGTATGACCCAAAAACAGAATAATTGAATATTGTCATTGACCAAAATGGAAATTGTCATAGCAAAAAGAATACCGATCAGCGCGACAGTATCACTGTTAAAATTCAACCGTAGCCTTGTCTGTAGGTTTTTGAAAGCGCTCCAGATAATATAAAGAAAGCTTCCTAGACCTAACAGTCCGCCCCATATCCAGATTTCAATATAGGTATTATGGGGACCAAAATTAAGATACTTGCCAGGCGCATAATACACCGACATGTGAGTCAGCGGTCCAAACCCTAAAGGATTCTTGATAGCCGTTTTCAAGTAGACAGGCCAAAATTGCGAACGATTCTCCATTACCTGATGGCTAACTGGACTAGCAACATTGATGATACTGAGATCTGAGTTATTTGAACTATTTACTTTTGTACCAGTACTCTCTTGCGGCAGGATTCTATTTAGCATCATATCCTTTCCAAGATATGGTGGAATGGCAAAGCCGAATACTAATATCATAACAACGATGAATCCTCCTAAAAATGATTTTTTCCAACTGAAATTCTTAAAGGAAAAGATAAGCAGGACAAGTGTTGCCCCGAGTACAACACACACCAGCGCACCCCTTTCACCAGACCAAAATAATAGATCCGTCAATGCGGCAGAAATGAGAATATACAGAACTTTAAGCCATATGTTTTTTGACTCAAACAGCGAACGGGTAATGAAAAATATTACAGGGATGAGTAGTATCTTGTAAATAATATTTCTGTTGGTGGTAAACCCGAGAAAATTCTGATCACTCACCAAATGCAGATGATTACCAAGTGATGGAAATAATATCACCAATATGTATACAACGGGAACAAGCAGGGCGTAAAAATATTTCTTGGCATACAACGGATCGTTTTTTGCATACAGAAAGACCAGTAGGAATGTACCCAGTGATATTACAAAAGCACCAAATTCTAATATCATATTAAAATCAAAAGGAATATGCTTTAGGAAGATGGAAATGCTCCAGCCCAACAAGACAGAAAACAGTAAGAGTAATCCTGCAATCAAGAGTTTTCGTGGCACTGAAAATAGGAGGTCTTTGAACTTATGATCTTTCGTGACATATACTGCGGATAACAACACTATCAATACGAAAAATATTTCAAAAGGATTAGGAATGGAAGAAGATGAAAAACTACCTTGTCTAAAAATTAATAAGATAAGAGCAATATACAGTACATTTTTGTTTATTTTTTCTAAGCTAGTGAATTTCATAAAAAGCCCCTTTTATTCCATCGATTAATCCCCTAAGCACATACACAGGGATCTTGAATGACCTGCTTCTAATTGCTTGCTTAGTGGATGCGGTAAATACAAATATTGCCAGATTTAAGGTAAACCAATATTTATTATAAAGATTATATTTTTTCAAATATTCTTTAATTAAAAACTGATTGCGAATAGCATAGTATGAAAATAAAGGGGTGGCAGTATTTTTAAAGGCAATCTCTTTATGAAGAAATGCATCTCTGATAAATATCACATTGGTATGCAATGATGCAGTAAAGCCATATACAGTATCGTCACTGTACATAAAAAACCTTTTATCAGGAAAACCGATCTTTGAAACAATGTCTCGATGAATGAGCATTCCTTCAAAGCATCCTATATTTATAAATGAAAAATCCTTTCCGTGCTTGAAAGAAATATTATTTAGAAAAGTCATCCTGCCTATTGAGGGGTCAAAAATAGATTCAAACATAAACTCATTTTTTTCTATGTCTATTTTATTTGGATGAATGCATTGAGATATATGCTTATAGTTCAGCATTATATGTAAACAGTCTGGTTGGGGCACTACATCATCATCCAGAAACCATATCCAATCTGCTCCCCAGTCATATGCAGCCTTAACCCCGTCATGAAATCCTCCGGCACTGCCACTGTTTTTCGATAATCTGATATATGTTATCAGTGGATTGTCCTTATAAAGATTTTCAATCATTTCTTTTGTTCCATCAGTGGAAGCATTATCAATCAAAAAAATATGATCCACTGGGCGAGCCTGAGTAAGAATACCTTCAAGGCACTTCGGTAATAAATCCTTTCTATTAAAGGTGACTACTATTGCTGCAATTTTTTCTACCTTATTATTCATGATGAAATATACTGAATGCTATCATAAAACCTTATTTGGCACCATTTTCAACAGTATCAAATAAATCAAGTGCATTTCGAAATGCCTGATCCATGTTGAAGTACTTATAGTTTGCCAATCGGCCTACGAAAAAAATATTTTGTTTTTCCAATTCCATCGCGGCGTACCGATATTTCTCATATAGTACCTTATTACGCTCAGAAGGGACGGGATAGTACGGTTCTCCTTCAGAAGTGGAATATTCCCGGGAAATGGTAGTGTGGGGATGAGTTTGTCCAGTGGAGTGCTTATACTCCACGATACGGGTATAAGGAATTTCCAAGGAAGGATAGTTTTCTTGGGCATACTGTTGGTACCATTCTTGATCAAGTGTTTCAAATTCAAATTGCAATGAGCGGTATTCCAAGCTCCCATATTTCTCGCTGAAATATTGATCGATTTTACCGGTGAAGAAAAGTTTTTTAATAGAAGATAATTGATCTTTGTATTGATTCCAGTCGGTAGAAAATATAATATCAATCAATGGATTATCTACTAAAGCCTCGCAGAGTTTCGTGTACCCATGAAGCGGTACACCTTGATATGTATCAGTGAAATACCGATCGTCATCATTGGTGCGGAAAGGAATTCTGTCGGTTACTTCTGTGCCCAAGTCTCGCGGGTCCACGCCCCACTGTTTGGTGGTATAGCCTTTAAAAATTAATTCATACAATTCTTTCCCCATACGAGCCAAAACCGCCTCTTCAGCATTTTGAGGATCTGCAATCGGTATTTTGTGAGCAGTGATCCACTGCTCCACTTCTTGTTCGTTTTTTAAATTCAGATCGAAGGCGGTATTAATGGTAATTCTATTTACCGGTATGGGAAAACTTTTACCGTGATTGTGTCCGATTACACGGTGTTCATAGTGATGCCATTGGGAAAAACGGTTCACATATTTCCACACTTCTTCGTCATTGGTATGGAAGTAATGAGGACCATATTTTGATACTAGGATTCCTGCTTCATTGATAAAGTCATGGCAATTCCCTCCGATATGGTCCCGTTTTTCTATTATCAATACCTTTTTACCGATAGAAGCATAGCGTTCAGCAAGCGTTATGCCGGAGATACCGGCACCTACAATCACAATATCGTATGAATCACCGGTATTAATTGTTTTTATATAATTCGCCATATTTATAGTCTTATCCATTCTTCAGGGATAAGATCAGTGGTATCAATAGTACCACTAAACCATCGTTTCGGAGCAACGACAATTTTATCATGATTGGTAGACAGCCACGCCGCCCACCATGAAAAGGTGCTATTGGGAATGATGAAGTGATTGCAGGTACTCATCAGTACTAAGTGCTCCTCTCCTTTCTGTCCGGCATATTCGGGACCGACAAACATCGTTGGGGACGGAAATTGCATATTTTCTTTGCACCATGCAATGTCATCGGAAAATACGTAGATTTTTTCTATATTTTCTGTAAGCGCAATATATTGAAGTGCTACATCATAATACTCTTTCCCTATGTCCCCATGGAATGACTTATATGCGATATCGGAACGGCGCACATGCACACAGACAGCATTGCAACTTTTTATTTCAGCCTGAAGTTTCTCGGAAGCCTGTGATAAGGGTTTTACTAAAGTAAAATCTTTAATAAGAGTTTCTCTAATGGAATCAAAATACTTCGGACTCTGCCAAAATCCTGCCAGATAGACATCGGGGCCAAGCGACAGCAGATGCGGGTCAAACGTGAAGGATTTTTCCCAGCCGCGCAGTATCGGAACTTTACGAAGTACTGCATCAATGAACAGCATTGGCTTGCCGGACAGGATCGGTCGCTGCCACCATTTCATATCATTTTTATCGGCAATGGTGGCAGCGACCTTGAACACATCCAGATCATAATTTCGAAAAACAAAGTGCGGGCGCAATGTCGCAGGAAATGCGACCCGTTGCAACAGAAAGGTTGTATCCAATTTCAGAGGAACATCGTACTCCAGTGACAACTTACGCCCCAGTGCATACTGAAACATTTGATTACCCATACCGCCGGATAGTCGTGATATAACCATATTATTTCAACATACTTTTAAATTCCGCAGCCAGATGAAAATCAGGATTTAAGGCCGTGGCTTTATCCAGTAATACTTTCGCTCCGGCAACATTTTTTTCATAGACCAACGTTTGGGCATAGGTGTAATAGAGCTGCGGGTCGGTTGGAGACAAGACAAAGGCTTGTTTGGCGTAGGTATCAGCTTGGAGCAGATAGTGCGTATCACCGGTCAGATAGAATTGCAGATTATCCAGTTGCAGTAATGAGAGAATTAAATGGTAGTCATAACGATTGGGTTGGACTAAAGGATCAACCGCCGCAAATAATGATTGAATTTCCGTTGATGCAACTTTTTGATACAGCGGATTGCTTTTCAGTACGGTTTTTTGGGCGTCATATGAATAGAACAATGGACCGGCGAAAAATTCTGGATCCGTATCGATGGAGTATGAGCCGGCAGAATGGAAAAGATGCTGGTACTGCCCCGCGCGTTGGTCACTGGTCAAGCCGGCAACGTGCTGGAATTCCGCCATCTTCTGGCCCGGTAAGTATGCAGCGTATATAAATAACGGCAGCGTCACTACTACTGTCGCTATACCGAACACATATCCCGATGAGGTAACCTTCGTTGCCAGCTGACGACGTTCCTCTGTTGTATCCAACAACCCGGCCACTACTGCGATCATAAAGAAAAACATTGTATAGCTGACAATAGAGTCGTAGATCATTTGCTGCTGCAAGATGAAAGCTATCAGCATACCCATAAGCAATGCGTATGTTTTGCTATCAATCTTGTTTCGGCGCCAGAGTAGCCAAATGCCTCGGAAAAGAAATATCAGTACTAGAAGATACAGCAGAAAGCCGATCACTCCCCCATCCACTAGCACTTCGAATGTATTGTTGTGCGGATGCAATGCCCAGACTTCATTGCCTTTCCCGGGACTATAGACACTCGGATTGAAATACTGCTGATACACAGCATGGAAATTCTCCGGACCCCAGCCCAAGAGCGGCTTGGCCTTGATGCCTTGTATTGATGCCTGCCAATCAATAATGCGATTACCCGACTCTTTCACAAAAAAAGTGTGCGCTGCAGATGTCGGACTACTGATTTGCTGTATGCCAATACCTATCACTACTATCATTAGTACAATTCCTATCGTTCCTATCATTCTTACCGTTTTCTTATCACTACCAAGCCATAGCCATATGAAGAGACTGCTCAGCAATCCAATAATTAATGCGCCGGTTGCAACACGGGCTTGGCCGATCAAGAAAAATGATGAGGATTTCAATTGTTCAAACGGTATACCCAGCCATAGATGCGGATTGAAATAGATCGGTGAAAAAACAATAACTACAATACCGAGCGTATAGAGCGCTTTTTTCCAAGTACGTGATTCATGTGTGATCAAATACAGCGTTAGAAAAATGCTAAAAATAAAATAAGCTCCCGCCAAAAGCGAGTTGCCCATCATCGCTCCCCCTGATGACCCCACCAACATGGGAGATTGTGCAGTGAATACACCATTCGGACCGGTGAAAAAGGTGGCAATCGCCAGAACGACCGAGGCAAAGAGGTTAGCTTGCAGGATGTGTTTCAAAAAATCTTTCTGCTGGACCCGAATAAATGAGGTAACAATACATGCAAAGACAAAAATATGGTACAGCACCAGCAGCCCGGTACCTGACTCTACTGTGGAGAAAAATGACGTAGTCGCATCAATGCCTACAAGCGCGCTGACAGTTAGTGACACCAGAAACAACCCCAGAGGACTCAGCCAGAGTATGTTCTTTTTGGTGAGCCGATAGCGCTCATCCTTCAGTAACAGCCACACCCACAGCACTGTCAACAGCTCTACAGCCCCCATGAGGAAGTACTGCTTTGATGTAACATATGAAGCCGCCCAATTTGGAAAGTACAGCAGCGGAAGTACAGCAAACACTGCTAACACCCCCCATTGCAGGCAATATTCCAGAAATGACTTCTTCACCGTTTTTACTGCCTTTTTTGCCATTGATCAGCTTATTATAGTCTAAAACCTGGCAAACAAAAAACCACCCAAAGGGTGGTTTTTTGCTATTCAGTACTTGTTAGTATCTGATCAATATTCCGTAAAGGATTATTGAGCTGATACGTAGTTAGTGCGGAATGTGTTTGAGTTCAAGCCAGCTGTAAAGGTGTTTGCACCTGTTGAGCTGTTGAAGTCAATTAGAGACCAGTTTACATTGATCAATGAAGCACGGTATGAAGCGGCGCCATTTGCAGTGTAAGTGATCTGAAGAGTGAAGTTCTTTGTCTGACCAGCAGGGATAACGTAGTTACCATTGGTATCTGGAGAAAGGTTATCAGAACCAGCGTAAGTGATTACACCTGTTCCAACAGCCTGACATGTAGATGTTCCATCAATACAGAACTGAATTGTATTTGTCGCTGATGCTGTTGTAGCAGCAGTAGCTGATGATGGAAGGTATACTTGCTGACCGAATGCTGCTACAGAGAATGGAATTGTAAATCCAAGCACACTGTGAGTCTGAGCACCGCCTGCAGATGAAGCAGTAGCTATTCCACTAGTAGCTGTTGAAGTTACCTGAATACCATTAACGTAGAAGTATGCAGTGCTACCAGTGGTAGAACCGATCAAGATTGATGTACCGCTCAAAACGTTATTGTTTTGATCGTATGCCTGAATTGCAGCAACGTTAGCAGAACTAGCGTCGATACGTACAGTAGCACCACCAATAACAACTGTTCCATCAATTGAGTTGATATCACCCTTGATTGTCAGTACCTGAGTACTGCCAGCAGGGATAGTCATGTTCAAGTTTTGGAAAATAACAACGGCAGCTGCAGAAGCACCAACCGTTTCACTATCAATCAACGTTGTACCGTTGTACAAGCGAAGAGTGTTAACGAGAGTAGAAGCTGTTGTAGAACCTGTACCACTGTCAGTTACATTTACTGTAACTGGAAGACGGTTGATTGTTACAGCTGAACCAGTTGCTGCAAGGTCAAGAGTAGCAAGAGAAACGTTGGTAGTAGTTGAAGAAAGCTGACCAGCAACAACGTGGTCGTTGTAGTCATTAGCATCCTTACTTACTGTCAACTTGATGTTCTGAGCTGAAGATGCGCTAGCAAACACAGCAGAAGCACTCAATCCTGTAGTAGCGGTTCCTGAAAGCGCACCGCTTCCGATGAAGCCGCTTGCTGTAGGAATAGTGTAAGAGAATGAACCAGAACTATCAGTGTAACGGATAGTATTTAGATCATACGCAAACGTATTGTGTGTTGCTGTAAGGTTAGCAGTATCAATAACAGGAAGAGCAGTAACAGACAGCTGCAAGTCATTTGTAGTAGATGGGTTAAGAACGCCACCTGCAGTAGGAATGAATGCAGAGTACTGACTGTTGTACTGTGTGAATGATGTCGCTGGAAGAGTTCCAATCTTAACACCGTTTAGCCATACAGATACAGCAGACGCGTACTTGATAAACTGGTAGTCACCGTCACCTTTGTTGTAGAAAGATACGTTTACGCCAGTAAGGTTAGCTGAGCCGCCTGCACCTGAAACGATGCGAAGGTCTCCGATAATTTTATCCTGAGCACCTACGCCAACCTGAGTTGAGAGGTAGCCAGAAACTGAAGTAACACTATTGAAGCTAAAAGGACCACTAGTTGAAACACCTGTTGAAGGTGTGCCAGTAGCACATGAAGCGCCAGTAGTTGGACTGTAGCCAACTGATGAAATACATCCAGCTGGGAATACAGTAGTAGCAGGTGTTCCAGAACATGGAGCGCCTGTAGTTGTACTGTAGCCAGTTGTTGTTGTACATCCTGCTGGGATACCAACACTAACTGGTGCATTACAAGAACTGCCAGTAATTGGACTGAATCCAGAAGTTGAAGAACAACCTGCTGGAAGACCAGTACTAACAGTACCAGATAGTGCTGCAAGCTTTGCGCCAGTCATAGGACCAACGACGCCGTCAACCGTAAGGTCGTGGGCAGCTTGGAAACATTCTATTGCTGCTTTGGTCTTTGGACCGAAGTCGCCATCAGCAGTACCTGCACTACATGAAGTCATGTTAAGTGCTTGCTGAAGTGAAATTACTTGAGCGCCACGAGAACCAACTTTAAGGGTTCCGCTTTGCATGTAAGCCGCATTAGCTGAAGCACTTACTACAAGAGTAAGAGCAAGAGCAGCTACTGCACCTACGATAAATTTTGTAAATTTTGTCATATAAGATTTAGTATGTTGTTAATCATCGATGTTTTATTGCACTCTTCGACAAAAGAATGCGAACAGCGATGTTTTCTCTTAATTGAGTGTCTTTATCACACTCGCATAAAAGGATTGTAATTTGCAGATCGCAATGAATTACTGCATTGCTTATCTGCCGTGTCGACAAGGCCGATATCACGTCTTCTGTATAAACAGAAAACAAAAGAACGGTCGCCGAAAATTTCGTAACGAATATCTTTTTAGGGATCTCTATTATTTGATTTTCAATGACCATTCAATTCGTGGTTCTCGCGTATCCGCGAAGTTCGTAGTATTCATTACTGAATAATACGTCCCACTAATTTGTCTTCTTTACAGAAAGACAGTTAGTATAGTAACACATAACCGTCCCTGCTGCAAAAAACACATTGTGGGAAAACCACTTACAACTAAGACGAATGTGGTTTCAAAATATTACAACCAGTCTATACCGCAAGGTATATGCTCCAACGCTTTTCTCCTCTTTTAGTAATCTTCCCTTCCGCTACCAATGTGCCAAGTTCGCGCTGAATAGTCTTCTCGCTGGTGTCCGAAAAGAGGACTGCGATGTCTTTAATGCCGACTGATTTTCGTTCGTTAATAAAGGACAAAATCTGTGTCTGTCTCTTGGATTTATTCTCATTGAAAACAGGAGTCTTTACAATATTTGATGAATATCCCTGACGAGAAGAAATGGTTGTTGGACGAGAGATATAAGACAATGACGAATGACTTATGTGGTTCTCAAGGACAGGAGTGAAGAGACTGGAGACTGCATCTGCTTCGGTAGTGATAGAAACAACATAATGACGCAGTTCAAGAGAAATGATGGAAGCATTTTTTTCAGAAATTATGCCTGCCAAGACTGCAGTACCAAGGAGTGTTTCAATAGCATGAGCAGCGGCAGTTTTCTGACTGTCCTGCCCGGCGGTACTGATAGTGATCGCATGGTCTCGCAAGGCGTGTCGCAACGGATCATTATCAGACAAATGATTGGTGACAAGATAGAGTGCAGCGGCAATTTTCTGTCCTTTTACACTGTCCTTTATTTTATCTTTTGTATTTGTGTAGTTATATGTCTCCATAATTTGTCCTTTTTATGTCTTTTATCTGTCCATTGTATCGGACAACGTGATGTCAGTATACGCTCTCAATTTCTATTGGACAATAGCGCTCTTTCTCACTTCTGTGTTCAAATAATCCTTACTGCACAATAGTTTTCCAAACAAAGGGGTGTTATACTCTTGTAGCAAGTCCCTATGTCCAAGAAGCAATCTTCCAAGAAATCAACCAGTCAAAAACCTCCCTTTACTACCAATCACGTCGTTATAGGATTACTTCTTATCCTCGTCGGATTGATTGCGGTCGGCGGTTTTGCCGGCGGTGCGGGAGTGGGAGGATTTGTTATCTCTGAAGGAGCATTCATGTTGCTTGGCGCAGGAAAATACCTTATTCCTATTGCATTGCTCACTACGGGAATACTGGTCATGCGCAAGAAGTCACTTGCTGCCACGCCACGAGAAGTTATTACTGCCACTATCGGATTGTTGTCACTATTGACCCTTCTTTCGCTCTATGATGACACTCTGGGAGGCATTGTAGGACATATTCTGGCCGCACCACTGACAGGCGCGTTTGATACGGTATTTTCTGCCATTATCCTGCTCTTTATTACTATCACCTCATTTATCCTCTTCTTTGATCGCAGTCCCAATCTCTTTCCTTTCTTCAATATGATCTGGGAAAAACTTAAGGGTATATTCACCAAGCAAGAAGGTTATATAGAGAGCAATTATGAAGACGATGAAACGGCAGCAGGTGATATGGAATCTGCAAATATGCCAGCAATGATATCTGAAAAGATAGTGACTACAGCAAAGACCGCTCCGAAGGAAATGACTATCCATAACCCTTCTGACAATGAACTCAATATCGACACCAAGAAACATTCCGCTTCATTTGGCACCTACACTCCTCCGCCACTAAGTTTGCTCGAAGGCGATCGCGGCAAGGCCAATGTTGGTGATGTCAAAGCCAACGCCAATATCATTCGTCGCACCCTCATGAACTTCGGCATCGAAGTTGAAATGGATGAAGTCACCATCGGACCGACTGTCACTCGCTATGCGTTGAAGCCCGCTCAAGGAGTGAAACTTTCTCGTATTGTCGGACTGCAGAGTGACCTGGCTTTGGCACTGGCTGCTCACCCGATCCGTATCGAAGCACCGATCCCCGGCAAGAGTTTGGTTGGCATTGAAATCCCAAACAAGACCAAAACTATTGTTGGACTCGCCAGTTTGTTGGCCGATCCTGCATTTGCACAAGACAAAAAGCCGCTGGTGGCTGCGCTTGGACGAAATATTGCCGGCAAACCGGTGTTCAAAAGTATTGCCAAGATGCCGCACCTGCTCATCGCTGGTACTACCGGTTCTGGTAAGTCTGTCACCATTCACGCCATCATCACTTCTCTGCTCTACCGCCATGGACCAGATGACCTGCGATTTATTTTCGTTGATCCAAAGCGTGTTGAACTGACACTGTACAACTCAATTCCCCACCTACTCACTCCTGTCATCACCGAACCGAAGAAAGCAATCTTGGCATTGAAATGGGCGGCAACAGAAATGAATCGTCGTTACGATATTCTCGAAGGTGAAAGCGTTCGTGATATTGATTCGTATCATAAACTGTACGAGAAAGAACTACAGAAATCGGACACTACCCAGGACAGGATGCCCTATATCGTCATTATTATCGATGAGTTGGCTGACATCATGCAGGCCTATCCTCGCGAGCTTGAAGCCGCTATCGTTCGCTTGGCACAGATGTCTCGCGCTGTCGGTATTCATCTCATCCTCTCCACCCAGCGCCCTGAAGTCAACGTCATCACAGGTCTGATCAAAGCCAATGTGCCAGCTCGTATTGCGCTCCGTGTCCCTACTGGTATCGACTCTCGTACTATTCTCGACGCGACGGGTGCTGAAAAACTGCTTGGGCAAGGAGATATGCTGGCAGTGGTTGGCGGCGACAGCCAGGCAGAACGCTTGCAAAGTGCATATATCACTGAAGACGAAGTCAAAAATGTGGTAAAATATCTAAAGAATGCATTTAAGGACGATGTTCGCGACACCATCGAACTCATCGGTACTGTTGGTGGCGGAGGAGACAAAACTATATTTGGGGCTGATATTGGTGACGAAAATGAGGATGAACTCTATGAAGAGGCTCGCATGTGTATTGTTGAAGCTGGCAAAGCCTCTACCTCGTACCTCCAACGCAAGCTCAAGGTCGGCTATGCTCGCGCTGCTCGACTGATCGACATGCTGGAAGAACGCGGTATTGTCGGACCGGCAGACGGCGCAAAGCCTCGCGAAGTACTGATCGGTGGCATGAAAGATGCTGTCAGCGATAGTGTAGCTGAAGAGATGGGACTATAAATTATGAAAAAGATTATCAAAAGAATCACACTGCTCACTATTCTCACCGGCGTACTGGTGACTGGATTTCTCGGCCTGGTATTGTACAACGTGAAAGATATGCTCTTTGGCACACCACTGGTGGTCAATGCCATGACAGATGGATCCAACATAGACGGCACGTTTGTTCCTATCACAGGCTCTGCAGTACACGCCGCGCATATTACGATCAATGGCCGACCTATCGGCATTGACCGTCAAGGCAACTTCGCAGATGGCGTCATTCTGTCACCCGGGTATAATATAGTGGAGGTTGCGGAAACAGATCAGTTCGGAAAAGAAAAGACTAAGACCTACCACTGGGTAGCGTCAGCTTCACCTACTGTTGCAGACAACAGCGCCTCTCCTTATCAGCGTTAATATTTCCTATAACTAAACATTCCCTTATGGCTAAAAAATCAGCACCCAAAGAAGACAACGCTTCAATTGAAGATACAATCAAATCCCTCCAAACCAAATTTGGTGAGGGAGCTATTATGAAACTCGGCGATACACCAAAGGTCTCTATCGCTGCCGTCCCTACCGGCTCTATCGGTCTCGATATTGCGCTTGGCATCGGAGGACTTCCTCGTGGACGTATCATTGAAATATTCGGACCAGAATCATCTGGTAAAACTACTCTGGCATTGCATGTGGTGGCAGAAGCCCAGAAACTTGGCGGTATCTGCGCATTTATCGACGCAGAACATGCGATGGACCCTGACTATGCCGCAAACATTGGCGTCAATATTAATGAACTTTTGATCTCTCAGCCAGACACCGGCGAACAAGGTCTTGAAATCACCGAAAGTCTGGTCCGCACTGGCAAGATCGACGTCATTGTCATCGACTCTGTGGCAGCTCTCACTCCTAAAGATGAAATCGAAGGTGACATGGGCGCGCAACACATGGGCAAACAAGCCCGTTTGATGTCTCAAGCCCTTCGCAAACTGACGGCTATCGTGGCTCGTTCAAACACTATCGTGATTTTCATCAACCAAATCCGTATGCAAATCGGCGTGATGTTTGGTAATCCTGAAACCACTCCCGGTGGCAAGGCCTTGAAATTCTATACTTCTGTTCGTCTTGATATCCGCCGTATCGCTCAGATCAAAAAAGGTGACGAAGTAGTTGGTTCTCGCACTCGCGTGAAGGTGGTGAAAAATAAAGTCGCTGCCCCATTCAAGCAAACAGAGTTCGACATCATCTACGGTGAAGGTATCTCTCTTGAAGGTGAATTGCTGGCACTGGGTGAAAACCTCGGCGTGATCAAGAAAAGTGGCACTTCATATTCATACATCCCTACCAATCCTCCAAAAGCTTCTGCTGCGGCCAAGCCTGGCAAAAAAGGTAAAGCTGACGAAACATCCCCTGCTGATACTGAAGAGCTGGGCGAAGCTGGTGAAGTCAAACTCGGACGCGGATATGACGCCAGTCGTATCTTCATGCGAGAAAATACCAAAATCCGTGACCAAATCCAGAAAGATGTGCGCAAGCGCATGAAAGAGGTTGTTATGACCAGTTCTACGGAGTAATTCCCTTGTATTGCTTTTTTATTTAAAGTGTGTCATAATAAAGAAAAATATAACCACACATGGAAGAAACTAAGTTCTTAGAAATTTTAAATGAAATACGGATACATTACCTTCTCGCAGTAGCAGAAAAAACAAGTATTGGGAATACGGAGTACAAAAGACTTTTTTCCCGGGTAAAAGCAAAACTTTTACATACTTTCCCTTCCCTTAAACAACACAGTGATACCCTTGAATATTTTGTCACAACAATAGTAGGTTTTCTTGATAAACCTATTGCTATGCTGAAATATATTCGCAATAAAGCTGAACGGGATTACTTTATGGGAAAGGTTGCTTCAAAGCAATCACGACTATTGCTCGATAATTCAAAAACTCGCATTACCAATATTAGACAAATTATTCAGTTGATTGATTTATTGGAAATCGAGGTTACAGAGACAATACCTGGCTACTTCTATGAATTTCGAGAAAAGGTAGCGAAGATATTAGACGAACAAACTGACCTTGCTCAGAATGGTGTGTATCAGAATGATACCGATCTCGAAAAAAGTGATAAAAAGCGCATAGAAAATGCCCACATTCTTCATGAAATTGTGTACAAGTTCTGTATGTCCATTGCTACAAATTAATAAAAGGCCTGCCCAACAGCAGGCTTTTTTCTATTGGACTTTTACTCACCTTTCAGCTACAATTTCCCCATTAATAAACACGAGTTACCCTTATGGCAATGTTAGAATACAACGAAATCCGCGAACGAAAAATCATTCTCTGGGAAGGAGAACCGTATGAAGTCATCACCAGTCATGTCTTTCGCAAACAGCAGCGCAAGCCGGTCAATGCCACCAAGCTTAAAAATTTGATCACCGGTCGCGTGGCTGAAATCTCTTTCGGTTCATCTGAAAAAGTACACGAAGCTGACATGATCAACCGCCCCGCTATCTTTTTATACAAAACTAAAGGCGAAGTCTGGATGTGTGATGCCAAAGATCGCAGTCAGCGCTTCTCTTTGAAAGAAGATATCGTTGGAGACAAGTTGAAATACATCAAAGACAATGCCGAAGTGGAACTCAATATCTTCACCAATGATGACGATGAGGAGCAAGTTATCGGCATCAAAGTACCGATCAAGGTAGAGCTTGAAATCACCGAAGCTCCTCCTGTCATCAGGGGTGCTAGTGCCAATACCGG
>DHXN01000007.1:18067-29891 GCA_002413705.1 Candidatus Nomurabacteria bacterium UBA5155 | reverse complement strand
GTGACTAATCGGACTTCTTTTCCAAGAGCATAAACAATTTTACTAAGTGTACTAAACGAAATTGAATGGTTTCCTCCTTCAACTCGAGCAATTACCGATTGGGGCATATTAGCTTGTTCTGCTAAATCCTTTTGAGTTAATTGCTGCTTGATTCTAAGCTTTCTTATCTGACTTGCTAAACGTAGGCGCAATATCTCTTCATTGTATGCATCTCTAGAAGCCTGGGAAACTAATACCCTTTTTAGCACTTCTTCGTGCGTGTACATTTTTGGTAATGTGTGTATGTCTTTATATTTTTTCATGGTTTTGTTCTTATCTCATCATTTTTAAGATTTTTTCAGCATATTCAATTTCATACTGCGGAGTCTTTTGAGTCTTTTTAATAAATCCGTTAGTGAAGTATATGCTGTCATGTTTTATAAAAAACAATATTCTATATTTTTTTACAATCAATTCCCTAATTGTGCTCCTTATGCTTTTAATATGAACCGCTTCGATATCTGTTTGCATTGCATCTATTGCCGCCAGAACTTTACTCTTGTCAGGTTCTGGAATAGATTTAATAAAAGATTCTGCTTCTTCAAAATACACTGCCGTAAATCTGCTCATCTGAAAGGTGTAATTATCTGTTAATCGGGCATAAGACTAATATAGCAAAATTGCTATATTAAAGTCAAGAAGCTAAAATATGAAGAAATACAAAAAGGGCGACCCCGCAGGGGTCGCCCTTTTTTGCTGTAACATTTAGTTCACGATAAACGGCAAGAGCGCCATGAATCGCGCGCGCTTCACTGCTTCTGCGAAAGAACGCTGGTTCTTTGCAGTCAGACCGGTGCGGCGACGAGACAAGATGCGGCCGTTTGGGTTCAAGAACCGTTTGAGGCTTTCAACATCTTTGTAGTCGATGAACGCAATGTTATTTGAGTTAAAATAGTCGTTTTTCATAAGATTAGAATGGTATGTCTTCAAGATTTATTTCTTCATCGGGATATTCAATAGTATCGAGATCAGCTGGCGCGCTCTTCTGAGGCGCTTCACCGTCTGATATCCCCGATCCACTGCTCACAGGACGGGCTGCAGAAGCTCCATTGTTGGATCCTTCTCCAAAGCCTCCTGCTTTGGGACCAAATTGGAAGTTGTCGATGATAATTTCAGTGCGGTAATTTTTCTTGCCGTCCTGGCCATCCCAACTGCGAGTCTGGATGCGTCCTTCCACGAACAATGAGCTGCCCTTTCGAGCATACTGGGCAAGGTTTTCAGCCTGGCGACCAAATGCCACAACGTTGTGATATTCGGTTGCTTCTTGGCGAGCGCCTGCCTGGTCTTTCCATACGCGATTGGTAGCCATTGAAATACTGGTTACTTTGATGCCTGATGGAAGGGCTTTGAGTTCTGGATCACGAGTAAGGTTACCGATGAGAAATACTTTGTTGAGATACATGGTAATTAATTAAGGATTAGAATAATAATTCTATTATAGAGCATTACGCTTCGACAGTCATGTCTTCAACGACGTCTGGAAGTGTTTCGTGCACTTCTTCATCTTCTGCAGGATCGCCAGAGATTTGTGACTCTTCTGATTCTGATGGTGTGCCATTGTCGCGAACTGCTTCAACTTTTGGCTTTTTGAACACAACATTGTTTTCAACGTCTGTTTTGATCAGCATGTAGCGCATCAATTCAAGATTTGCATCCAATGATTTTTTCAATGCTTCAAGTGTTTCAGGAGCTGCGGTGAATTTAATCCAACCAAAGTATCCTTGATTCCACTTCATTTTCTTACTTTTTACATTTTTTTCGATCTGGTAAGCAAGATCGATGAACTCAGTTTCACTTTCTGATAGAACGGTTCCTTCCACCGCTGCAAGAGCAGTTTTCAGTGTTGTAACGGCTGTCGCTACTTCACTTTCTGGAACAGTTGGTACGAGAATGTATCCAAGTTCATACGTGCGATTTTCTTCTGACATGATTATATATGTCTATTTTTAATATATGAGCCCGCTTCGGACCAAGTCTCCGTTGCAATGCGCGGGAGAAACGGGGGCTACCGGCACATAGTACTTTAAAAGGCGGCTTTTGTAAACAGAGTGGCTGCGTTTTGTAAAAGCTGTTCTTGAGCGTCCTGGAGTGGAATTTCCTTTATTTCAGCTATTTTTTTGACGATCTCGGTCACATAGGACGGTTCATTGCGCTGACCGCGATGAGGTGCAGGTGCGGCAAATGGCGCGTCAGTTTCGCTCAGGATGCGGTCCAAGGGTACAAATGCGACCGTCGCCTCATACTCCTTCACAAACGTGACCACACCAGAGAATGAAATATAAAAGCCAAGATCCAAAAAACGCTGAGCGATTGCAGTGTCACCGGCGAAGAAATGCGCGGTGCCACGCAAAGCCTGGCGAGCAGTTTCCCCATTTTCAGCGAGAATATCTTTTTGATATTCTTCCAAAATATCCAAAGCATCTTCGTATGCAGTCATCGTATTCATCTCTGGTCTGATGTGCAGCATCAATGGCAGGTTGTGTTCTATTGCTAGCTCAATCTGTCTTCGAAAGATCACTACTTGTTCTGATTTGTACGACTTGTCTTCCGGGCGAAAATAGTCCAGCCCACACTCGCCTATCGCCACAACCTTTGTTCCTTTGGACAGATCGGTAAATTCCGTAATATCAAATTCCTGTTTCCATTCTGTCGGATGTTGCCCAACGCATGCCCAAATATTTTCATTGTCGACAGCAATCTCCACTGCCAACTTACTCGTTTCCAAATCAATACCGACACAAATAGTTCCCACCCCTGCTTCTGCCATGCGCGCAATGGCCATTTCCCGATCTTCATCGAACTGCGCAAGGTTGTAGTGTGAGTGTGTGTCTATGATTTTCATAATCTAACTATGCAGTAAGTCTGTTAAAGAGAGGTTTTTCTGGAGACTTTTTTTCCTTCACCAATTCCATAATTACATTCGCGGTATTCGGCATAAACGGCTGCAACAAAAATCCGATGATGTATAGGCGAATAGCAAGATCGCCGACAATGCGCTGCGCTTCAGGCATATCAGTCTTTGCCAATTTGAATGGTTCCTTATTTTGGATCAGCCAATCCAATGAATTTACTTCACGCCAAATGTCATCCATAGCAGACTTCAAATCAAACTGGTCGATCTTGGTATGAAAATCTTCCGGCACAGCATCATCGAATTCCAGTAGGTCTTCTTCTCCAGGAAGAATATAGCTGACTTCGTAGCTCACCACCATTTTCATGATACGAGAGACCAAATTGCCCAGACCGTTACAAAGGTTTGCGGTATATGCTTCATCAATAAGCGTGTTGGTGGCATCCGAATCTTCAAAGGAATTCATGTGACGCAATAGGAAATATCTCAAGACGTCGGCACTAAGATTGCCCGCTACCGTTTCAAATCGCTCTACTACATCGTACGGATTGATGACATTGCCGATCGATTTGGACATTTTGATACCGCCTCCAGCATTGATAAATCCGTTTACCACAATATGCGCGCTGTTTGGCAGATCTGCCGCGATCAGCATAGCTTGCCACATTGAAGCTTGCTGACGAGTGTTATCTTTGCCGCAAAATTGCACCGGCGTGCCGCGTACCCAATATTTTTCAAAATCATCTTCCAACAACGGATAGCCCAATGTTGAGATGTAGTTTACCAGCGCATCAAACCAGACGTACATGACTTGTGTCTCATCTCCTGGCACGGGAATACCCCACGGCATTTTCTCAGCCACGCGGGAGATGGAGAAATCATGCAATCCATTTTTGAGGAATGATTTCATTTCATTGTAACGAAAATCCGGAATGACGAATGTCGGATGCGCATCATAAAATGCTTGCAGTTTGTCTGCCAACTTTGAATATGCGAAGAAATAGTTTTCCTCATCAATGTACTCAACCTTTCTGCCAACGTGAATCAAACAGCAATCATTTTCATCAACTTCTGAATCAGTCTTCTCTAGTTCGCATCCAGTACAGTATTTTGTCTGATACTGTTTCTTGTATATATATCCATTATCGTTAACTTTGTTCCAAAATACTTGAGCAGCCTTGATATGAGGTTCGTCGGTGGTACGGATGAAGTGTACTGATAGGGTGATATTCAAAAGACCAACAAGTCCTTTAAATTTAGCTGCATAGCCATCAACGTATTCCTGTACAGGAATACCCTGCTTCTGTGCTTCAATATAGAGCTTGCTGCCGTGTTCATCGGTACCGGTGTTGAAAAACACATCATAGCCTTGCAGCATTTTGTATCGCGCGATGGTGTCGGCGCGAATAATTTCCATGGCAAAGCCGACATGAGGATCATTGTTCACGTACGGAAGTGTTGTTGTAATATAAAAAGTTTTTTCCATGAATGTTTACTGTTCGTTATTTATTGTCCGTTGTTGATGGTAATCGGTACCAATTTTTGTTTTTCGACATCACTGATGTATTCCAAAATAAATACTGCCACAGGAATTGCGATGATCGCTCCCCAAATGCCGGCAACGGTAATACCTATCAAGAATGACAACAACACAACCAGCGGCGGGATGCCAACGGTACGATGTGCCACCACTGGACTGAGTACGTAGTTTTCGATTTGTTGAATAACAATATAAAAGATAAATACTTTCAATGCCAAAATGAATCCTCCATCAATAACTGCAAACAAAATCGCCGGTACCGCCGCAAAGATCACTCCAAATGGAATGAGTTCTGCCAGTCCGGTCACCAAGCCAATCAAAAATGAATATTGCACACCGAATAATGCCAGCACGACAATGGTAATTGCGCCAACAATCAAACCGAGCAACAGCTGTCCCTTGAACCACAATCCAATTTTGTGCTGCGTGCGATTCCATAAACTCACGACATAGTGTTCATGTTTTAACGGTGTCAGAATGCGCAAAAAATTATCAATACCCTTCTCTTGAATCGAAAGATAAAACGACATCACAATGACGAGAACAACATCGAGCAGTCCGCCAAATGTAGAGCCGATGAATGTTGTTGCTCCGGCTGAAAGCATTGAAGTGCTGGACTTCACGTTACTGAGGATATCGGCCAGTGATGTCTGGTGCGTGATACTTGAAATAAAACTGCTGACGCTCTCAATTGAAGCATTGTTGACCGGTGCGCTGTTCGGCAGATATTGCAGCACTGACGTCAGCACACCAGAAAGTTCTCTAACCACAATCGGCACAAATGTGTAAAAAATAGTGGCAATGAGTCCGATCACAACAGTGAAAATGATCGGCACGGAAAGCGTTCTATTTATGCCCCATGACTTGAACATACGCACTCCCGCTTCGACAAAAGAGGCAATGACGATGGAGACCAGGATTAACAACAAAATATCCTTTATTTTAAAGAGTAATAGTGCTGCCACGATCAGTAAAATTGCCCGAATCATGGTGTCGGTGCTAATACGGATCAAACGAGATTCATGCATAGTGATATCGTACCATCGCCATCAGTGCCTTACAAGGTATGAAGTATTTCAGCGCTGACATTTTTTTGTTCAAACGGACCAACTACGGACAGGTTTGCACTCTTGACAACAAACAATTTTTTGGCTACGCGCTGAATATCAGCAGCGGTCACTTTCATATATTCTTTGGTCAGCTGCTCCGGAGTTTTATATATTCCTTTCAATAGCAGCTGCGTGCCGTAAAATCCGGCAATACTGTCGCTGGACTCAAGCCCGAGACGCATCATGCCGAGTGTAAATTCTTTTACTTTATTAAGTTCATCGACAGGCACCGGCGTCTGTTTTATTTCTTTCAGTGTAGTTATGATAGCTTGCGTGATTTCTGCAAAGCGATTTTTATCAATGCCGGCAGTGATGGTGAATATGCCGTGATCAGTAAATGCATCTTGTTCCGCGCGTACGTAGTATGCCGCCCCAAGCTCTTCTCGTAGCAACAAAAAGAGTCGTGAACTCATTCCCCCACCAAGAATGGTGCTGAGCAATGAAAGTGCCGGAGCATCTGCATGATTGAACGGTATTGAACGAAATGCTAGTGCCATATGCGCTTGATCAGTTGGTTTGTGAAAAAGTACGCTTTTCGGTTCGTTTTGTTTGTCATTGACTTTCTTTTTTGCTTTGGGCATTTCTTTTGAAATAGCGGCAAAGGCTTTTTTGATATGTTGTTCGATGGTTTTTGGATCAAATGCGCCAGCTACCGCAATGACCGTATTTGATCCGGTATAGTGATCCTTTTGATACTTGATAAAATCTTTGCGGGAAAAACTGTTCACATGTTCTTTTGTGCCGGCCACAGACCATCCGACTGGCTGATCACCGAACATCAATGCAAACAACATATCCCAAACTTTGTGCTGTGGCATGTCTTCGTACATGTTGATCTCCTCAACGATTACACCTTTTTCTTTTTCAATTTCTTTTTCAGGAAATGTGGAGTGCAAATAAATATCACTTAAGATATCAATAAATGTTTCAGTGTGTTTTGGATTACCTTTGGCATAGTAACCGGTGTATTCATGCGAGGTAAATGCATTTGATACTGCACCGAGATTGTCGAGTGCTTCGGAAATACTGCGCGCACTGGGATGAAGTGCGGTACCCTTGAAGTACATATGTTCCAAGAAGTGTGACAGTCCGCTTTCTTTCTTCGTTTCGTATTTCGAACCTGTTCCCACCAGGATCAATACTGTCGCTGTCGCTGCGTCAGGTTGTGGTGTCATGATCAGGCGAAGTCCGCCGGGTAATTTCTTTTGCAATGTTTTCATACAGTCATTAAAGCCGAAATCGGACATTTATGCAAAATTGACAAATAGTGCGATGGTGATGTATGGTTAGAAAAAAGCAATATCATGAAAACTATAATCGAATACGTCGAATCGTTCGCAAGAGATTATCCTATAATAATATATGTCTCCGGAGTAATTATTTTATTCGTTCTCTTGTTTCTTGCCATTATCTACCTGATGGGCGGAGAACCGGATGAGCGCGAACGAGGCCCTGAGTCTGAACGGGTATACTAACTAAAAGGTCCACCATCGGTGGACCTTTTCTTATTGAAACTTTTCTTTGAGGAAGTTTTCCAAATCAGCGATCGCGACTCTGTCCTGATTTGCCGTGTCGCGATCTCGCACAGTGACGGTATCATCTGCCAATGTATCAAAGTCGACAGTGATGCAATACGGCGTGCCGATTTCATCCTGACGACGATAGCGCTTGCCGATGTTACCGTTATCATCCCATGTGACATTTCCAAATACTTTTTTCATCACACTGTAGAGTGCGCGAGCTTTATCTACCAGTTCTGGTTTGTTGCGAAGCAACGGTGAGACACAGACTTTATACGGAGCGATATTTGATTTCAATTTCAAGACCACGCGCTTGTCATCACCCTCTCCTTCTTCATGATACGCACTGGCAAGCACGGCCAAAATTGTTCGATCAAGACCAAAAGTTGGTTCGATGCAATGCGGCACAATCTTTTCACTGGTCTCATCATCAACAACATACAGCGGTACCGTACTTGCGGCCGCGTGATTATTCAAATCAAAATTTGTTCGATATGCCAGGCCGTACAATTCCTTTCGTCCAAAAGGAAAATCAAATTCAAAATCCATCGTACGTTTTGAGTAGTGTGCCAAATCTTCCGGAGCAACCTCTAGTTCATGCACTTTGGTTCGAGGAATACCGACAACGTCCATCCATGCATACATCGCCACCATCCAATCCGCAAAGCGTCCCTGCCAATCCTCCTCTTTTACGAAATATTCGATTTCCATTTGCTCAAATTCGCGAGAACGAAAAACAAAATCACGCGGAGCAATTTCATTGCGAAAAGCCTTGCCTATCTGACCAAGACCAAACGGCAGCTTCGGATGCAAACTATCGACAACATTTTTAAAATTGACAAACATGCCTTGCGCGGTTTCCGGACGAAGATATGAGACAGAAGTTCCATCTTGAATCGCCCCGATATTTGTTTGAAACATCATGTTGAATGTGCGTACTTCGCCAAATGCATTACCATCAATACTTTTCAGTTTGTGATCTGCAATCGCTTTTGACATCATTTCAATAGACATGCCTTTTGGATCGATATTGTGTTCTTCCAAAACATGATCAGCACGATATCTTTTTTGTGTCACAATATCTTCAACCAGCGGATCAGAGAATCCCGCCACGTGTCCTGACGCTTTCCACACATTTTGATTCATTAAAATAGCAGCGTCTATACCATACATATCTTCGCGACTGGTGATAAACATGTTCCACCAGGCATTTTGAATATTGCGTTTCAGTTCACTGCCGAGTGGTCCGTAGTCCCACGTGCCCGCCAAGCCGCCATAGATTTCAGAACCCTGAAATATAAATCCGCGACGCTTACAAAGACTGATCAGTTGTTCCATTGTGACAATATGTTCTGGATTCATAGCAAAACTACTGTACCACACGCTCCTTTCCGGCGCTATATATGGGGTCGGTCGACAATGCGGTGGTTAGCGCTGGTCGAGTGACTGTCAGTGGCACGTTGGCTGTGGCATCAGTACCAACAACAGTAGTTTCTCCGAGCAACGGCAATGCCTGCCCTACCTGGTCTTTGGTTGGCTTAACTGAAATCTGAAACGACACAGAACTAGTTTGCGGCACATTGGTTGCTTGCGGAAGTACACCGACATTCCACGTGACCGTTCGAGTATCAGCATTGTATGCCACAGCACTTGATTGTGGAGAGATCACACCTGCCCATGTCACACCCGGTGGCAATACCGCGCTGGCTACGACATTGGTGATAGGATTTTCAGAAGGACGCGCTGTCCATGTCACCGTGTATGAAGTGGTCTGTCCTACTTTCGACGGATACGGTCCAGTATTTTTGATCGGACCGACTGAATAAAATGATTGTGAAGCAAACTGCAGATGCGCGCTGAAACGAATCGTTTTCACATCGATGTCATTGATCGTCTCTTGATTGTTATTGTTGCTTGGCAATGTTCCCGCCACTGACAAATGCAATGTCTCATCAGTACTGTCAGTTGCCTTTGGAGAAAATGAGAAATTGAGCTGCCCAGTTTGACCGGCGGCAAGGCTCGCGATGTCGGGATCACTTTGAGCATTCCACGTGATGGTATTGGCCGTTGGATCATAATATCCGTTTGTGGCAGTGATAGTGCTTGGGTCGGCACTGGTGCCGTCCAGTGACAATGTAAATACTGGATTGGTAATTGTAGTGGCAGCATTGTTAGCCCAGGTCACAATGCCAGTAATTGGAGTTCCCACCGGCACAGGAGCGATGTCTGTTTTTTCTCCGTTTATATTTATTTGCGCAGTGATGAATGGGTTGGACAGTGTCACCGTTTGCAATGCGGAGTTGTAAACCGTGCCAATCGTTGTGTCAGTCGGCGCAGTTGGAGTGCCGACATAAATACGAAATGATTTCTGTTCATTTTCTTGACCGATCAATTTTCCTTGAATGGTGATAGTTTTATTTGCGCCATTTTCCAAATCTCCCAATGCCCAGACATTGTTACTGCCCGTTGGCGCCGGTGTCGCCGAAGCAAAAACGAAACCGTTTGGATATTCCACGCGCTCGATGACATTGCTGAGCGGTGTGTCACTGGTAAAGGTATTATTCAATGTCAGCACAAATGATTGATTGGCGGCAATTGCAGTCGGACCGTTCACTGTCAGTGTCAACGGGCTGGAGCTGATCATCACGGGATAGGTCGTTACCTTTTGAAAAATAGCACTGGAATTTTTGAGCTGGTACGCCAGTGTGGCGGTGATGGTTTGCGATGTGCCTTGCTGTCCATAAAGCACGACAGAAAATTCCTGACTCTTTGTTTGACCGGCGGCAATAGTGCCGATATTTTGCACTGTGTGAACAGTGGCAGTACCAGTATCATCAATCGCGCCTTTGGGATAGTCCAATGTGAGTGTCGCACTCAGCAATGCAGCGCTGTTGCTGTTTGCAACTTCCACTTGTATAGGCAGTGTCCCCCCAGCTGCAACAAACGAACTTCCCAAAATATGTACGTCGACATTTTTACTCGATAAGGTCAGTGCCCCGCGATAAATACTGTATGCCGCGCCTCCCAATGCCAGCAAGAAAAAAATAAGTGAGAATATGAAAAATCGACGATAGCCACCGACGGCGCTTTTATGTTTGATAGGGTCTTTTGGTACTGCAGTATCACCCCATGCAGAAGTGACATTTTGTCGTTCGGGACGCAAAATACCAAACGTTCTTTTGGGAACATTTTCTGGGTCACGAGCATAGAGTCGTTTCTCGAGTTCTGCAATATGATCGATTTCTTCCATGTCTTATAGTATATCAAAGATGACTGGAAGTTATTGCATCTGTTGCGGTTTTCACCAGCTTTTTTATTTTTGCATCATTGACCAAAAGTACCGCTTCGGCAAATGGTAATGTGAATAATTGTTCATCATCTTCTTCTGCGGCGACATATCCCAGTAATACCAACATCTTCCATAGTGACAGTGCATCGAGTGCGCGGGGTTCATAATCTCCGTCTATCATCATGCCGACAGTGTGAATGTGATCAAACAGTTCTTCATGTATTCCCTCTCCGACTAGAAAGCGTTCAAGAAAACCAATAGTGCGAACGTAGGCGCGCGAAAGTGGCTGACGTCCCTTTCCATTCAATGGCACATCAGCCACTTTCGCGCTGATTAGTCTCCATGTACTTTTGCCCCGGATCAGATCAGCATGTATCACACTATAGTCAGTGATATGACTTTGCAATTTCGCTTCAGGCTTTCGCACGCCTTGGACCATGGCGATCACCAAACCAAACTCTTTGGTAAAAAGCCAGATGCGTTTGTTGGCTTCACCAGACGGTTCACTGCGCACAACGATGGCTTCAGTGTGATGAATGGCATGCATAACTATTTAAAACTCTTTCTCCTCTCCAGCGTCTAGAGTAATAACTTCGATTCCATGTTCGGGAAGCACTTTGGAAGCATGCATTGTTCCCATGATAGGGTGAGACAATACTGCATCATGCACAGGAAAGACTCGCTTAGGATGAAGCTGCAGTGCATACTCTATTACTTCGGAAGTTTTTATCCACGGACCAGCAACAGGCAGTGCTAATATGTCGATTGCTTTTTTAGGATCTGTTAATGCATCTCCGGGATAAAATAACATGTCATCGATAAAGTACCCGGTGTTTTGCACCTGTCCTATTTCTTTGTAAATCACCGCATGATGCTCACCGTGTCCTTCAAAAAGGATATCGCGCAGCGTCATTGAACCGCCATCTTCAAGTACTTCATACATGATGTTTTCTGCATCGAGTAATTTTCCTACTGCGCTGTTGGTAATAATTTTTGCTTCCGGATTATTGGCAAGAACTTTTCTTAGAGATTCCACATGAAAGTGGTCACCATGTTCATGGCTAATGAGTACGATATCAATATTTTTTTCTTCGTCTTGCGCCGTGGTAAAACTGCCCGGATCCGTCATGATGCGAATGCCTTTGGTTTCAATCACCAGACAACAATGCCCAATCTTTTTAATTTTCATAACTTTTTTTGTAGATTTAGTGAGTAAATTCGCCATTTCCTGTCGTTGTTGTTGCAGTGCGCTATCGAGCTGTTGTTGTACGGACATAGATATATACGTTAGTGAGTAATAGAAACATTCACTTCTGCATCATCCACGACCACGCTTTGCGCCAGGACTGTTTTTTTGAAGTCGTCCATAAACGGAGCAAGTAATGTTTCGATGGCAGGACTGACGGTTACAGAGATCACATCACTTGGAGTCAGTCCTTGTTGCTTGCGAAGATCTTGCACTGCGCGAATCAGCTC
>DHXN01000007.1:0-17847 GCA_002413705.1 Candidatus Nomurabacteria bacterium UBA5155 | reverse complement strand
TTTTTGCGAAGCGCATTTCCCAACGTACAAATACTTCGCACCGCGGTCATTTGCTCCAATGTGATGACTTCATCGAAAGAAGTGTCTGCAACAGTCGGCCATGCTGCCAGATGTATGCTTTCGACATCTTTATCGTGTTTCAATTGTTGCCAAATATCTTCTGCGGCAAACGGCGTAAACGGCGCGAGTAATTTCGCCAGTGTTGTCAGCACGACATACAATGTTTGCTTAGACTTTTTATCATCATCTTTCAAACGATCGCGTGAACGGCGCAAATACCACGTTGAAAGATCACCGATGAATTCGCGAATTGCGCGCACTGGTTCCATCAGTTTGTAACTATCCAAACTTTCAGTACAAGTATGTATGAGCATATTGAGCTCGGCCATGATCCATTGATCCAGCACATGTTCAGAAATGTTTCCGCCTGACGTATATTCTACATCGACATCTCTATACAGTTCATAAAATGACAGAATATTGTAAAGCAACCCAAACACTTGTCGCTCCATTTCCACTACGGTTTTTTGATCGTAGTTTTTTGAATCGCCCGGCTGATTGACCGCATACATCCATAGACGAAGTGTGTCGACACCGAAACGATCAATTTCCACTTGAGGATTGACAATGTTGCCGATGGACTTGGACATCTTTTTACCCTCGGCATCGAGTAGGTGTCCGAGACAAATAACATTTTTATATGCTTTGCCTTTGCCCATTAGCACGCCAATCGCGTGCATGGTGTAGAACCAGCCACGCGTTTGATCGATTGCTTCTGAAATGAAGTCAGCCGGATATGGCAATGCTTGGTGCAGATCGACAGATCCATCTGCGGTTGCAAATGGGTAGTGATTTTGAGCAAATGGCATTGCGCCGCTATCAAACCAGACATCCATCACTTCTTTGATACGATGATATTCCTGATCTTCTTTTATTAGCACTACCTCATCAATATATGGTCGATGCAGATCAATTTCAAATTGTTCATTGTGCGGCAGTGGCGCAAAGTCTATCTGACGCACTTCTGCATTATCAAAGTTTTTATATACGCGAGTTTGCTCGAATAAATTTCTCATTGAAATACCTTGTGTCACAAGTTCCAGTGATCGAGTGACAGCACCGTGAGAAATGATGAGAATATTTTTTTCCTTGTACTTTGTTTCAATATCATACAAGAATGTTCCTGCTCTCTTTATAATATCGGCATATGATTCACCATCTTCAGCTTTAAATCCATATCGATCCGCACTGACATTGCGCACTGAAAAATATTCATCCAACGGTTTGCCATCAAATGCAGCGCCAACATTCCATTCACCAAGTCTCCCATCAGTAACAATATTTTCTTCAGTCAGCCCAATTTGTCCTGCTACCAACGCTGCTGTTTCAAGTGTTCGTTTAAATGGAGATGCAATAATAATATCGATCTTTTTATCCTTTAATAATTGTGCGGCAGTGATAACTTGCTGTTCTCCTGTTTCTGTCAACGGATCAGTGTCATCGCCAAAATTCCATAAACCCTTGAGGTTATGTTCAGTCTGCCCATGACGCATCACGAAATAATTATTGTCTGACTTTTTGACGTATTGCTTCAATGTCGCAATACTGTCAACAAACAATCGCTCTCCATCTGGTGCCTGCCAAATCGGCAATGGCGTACCCCAATAGCGCTCGCGAGAAATAGCCCAGTCTTTGACATCTTTCAGCCATTCGCCAAAGCGACCGTTTTTGATATGTGCCGGCTCCCAATTAATTCCTTCATTCTCCTTCATCAATTCATCGCGCAGAGAAGACATGCGGATGTACCACGAGTCACGAGCATAATACAACAGCGGCGTCTTGCATCTCCAGCAATGCGGATATGAGTGCTTGTAATTTTCTTGAGAGAAAAAGAGATTTCGTTTTTTCAAATCATCGATGATATCAACGGCCAGTGTCGGCTTGCCATTCTCGTCAACCTCTTTGACATATCGTCCTTCCAAAAATCCCGTGCCTTTAATAAAGTGACCTGTCTCATCAACAGTATGAAATTTAGGCAGTCCCACTTTCGATCCCAGATCAAAGTCATCTGCTCCATACATGACCGCAGTGTGTACCACACCGGTACCATCGGTAGTTGTCACGAAATCCGCACCATAGATTTTGTATGCGTTTTCTACCTTTTCTTTTTCATTGCCAGAGATGACATCCCCAAGATACGGATACAATGGTTCGTATGAAAGCCCGAGCAATTCTTTGCCTTTCATTTCTCGCACTACTATATATTCCTTTGTATATCCTTCTGATAAAATTTCCATTCGCTCTTTGGCTAGTATCAAAATTTCGCTGTCTTTTTCGTTTACTTTTTGAACTGCAACATAGTCGATATCCTCACCAACTGCTAAGCCAACATTGCCCGGCAAAGTCCACGGCGTAGTCGTCCATGCCAGAATATATGTCAAAGGATTCAAAATATTTTCTCCGACAACTTTGAATTTCACCGTGACAGACAAATCTTTCACATCTTCATATGCGCCTGGCTGTGCCAGCTCATGACTGGAAAGCGCAGTGCCGCAACGAGAACACCATGGCAAGACTTTGAAATCTTTATAAACCAGTCCTTTATTATTTACGGTTGCAAAAATATGCCACAACGATTCCACGTAGTTCGTATCAAATGTGTAGTAGGCATTTTTCTTATCCACCCAATAGCCGATGCGATCGGTGAAATCTTCCCAGTCTTTGATGTAAGTGAAGACACTGTCCTTACACTCCTTATTGAACTGAGCCACGCCATATCCTTCAATAGCTTTTTTTGAATTCAATCCCAACTTTTTTTCGATTTGCAATTCCACCGGCAGACCGTGGGTGTCCCAACCGCCGCGACGAGGCACATGAAAACCTTGCATTGTTTTATAGCGAGGAATGGCATCTTTGAATACACGTGCTTCCAGGTGATGAAGCGCCGGCTTGGCATTGGCCGTTGGCGGACCTTCGTAAAAAATATACTCCCCTTTCGGCGCATCTTTCTGCAACGTCTTTTCAAAAATTTTCTGCTCTTCCCAGAACTTCAAAATCCGCTCTTCGGTAAGCGCTCGTGGGGATTTTTGTTGATTATTCCCTTCCATATCAAGGGATTGTAGCATAAATTAAATATTCGGCAGATCTTTTTTAATCTCTGCTTTGTTGGCTTCCACCATCTCAATAATGCGCTCTACCAAACGTTTTGGATCAACATCAAAAATAACATTTGGCGCAGGACGGTTGCCTTTGGCAATGATATCTTTGATTTCATCACCCATGGCCCATGGACCTTCGAGAATGCCGACCGGCTTGCCGTCTTCGAATGCAATCGTGAATTCATGAATAGTGCCGATGCGTCCGCAACCCAAAATGATCGCATCACATGAGCGAGTGAAAAGCAGGTCACGTCCCGGAAATCCAAAACCGGTATAAATAATCAAATCCATATAGTCGATGGGTAGTCTCCATGTTTCAACGTGTTCTTTTTCATTTTGTGCCGGAGAGATGCCGATGGAAATGCCGTCAGCTTCTTTTGCTCCCATAGCAGCCCATAACGGAAAGCCTGTTGTCGCACCGGTGACAAGTACGCAATCTTGCTTCACGATTTCTGATCCCAAAGCTTTGGCTTTTTCCAATGCATGCAAACCGCAGTGCCCTGTTTCCGCCGCGCCAGACACACCAATTTTTATTTTCAGATGGTTGTGCTTCGCAGTATTTTCTAATGACATACTCATTGGGTTATTCACAATCCAATTCTACCACATCATTTTCTTCCGGTGCGTATGCTTGCACACCCAAGAAGTCGCGGAGTCGTTGCGTGAGAAACATTGATGACTTCGGTTCGCCCATCACCACAAAAACTTTCTTCACCGTGTCGGCAATTTCTTGCACGAACTCGATCAGATGATCAGAATCTTTGTGACCGGAGTAGCCGTCAATGAATACAATATGCGCTCGTACATCAACCTCCTGTCCGCTAATACGAATTTGTTTGTCACCGTCTTCTATGTGTCGGCCAAGCGTGCCTTCTGCCTGATACCCCGTCAGCAACAGTGTGTTATTGGCATCGGGCAAATAGTTGGCTTCATGATGCAGGATGCGTCCGCCATTACTCATGCCACTGCCGGCAATTATGATTTTTGGATTGTGTTCATGAATGATTTCTTTTGATTCTTCTGTCAGTAACGTGAATTTCAATCCGGGAAAATTGAAAATGTTGTCACCGTCGCCAATTTGTTTGCGCGCAAAGTCATTGAAATATCGCGTGTACTTGCTGTAGATTTTTGTCAGCTTAATCGCCAGCGGTGAATCAAAAAAGATTGGCATCGTTGGCACGCGATCATGTTCAACAAGTTGATCCATTTCAAAAAGCAGCTCTTGCGCACGCTCGAGCGAAAATGTCGGGATCACCAGTGTGCCCTTTCGTTTGTAGTTGTCTTGAATTGTTTCTTCAAACTTGGTGCGACGTTCATTACGCGCGATATGATTGCGGTCACCATAGACACTTTCCATGATCAGATAGTCCACATTGCTCAATGTTTCAGTGTCGCGTAACAATGGTGACGGAGAGTTGCCCAGATCGCCGGTGAAGATCAGCTTTTTGTTATTATAAATAATTTCCAACATGCCGGATCCGAGTACATGCCCCGCATCGCGATAGCGAAAAATAAAATCACCGATCGTCAGATCTTGATGATAGTCAATGACCTCCCACATGTTCATGGCTTTATCAATATTTTCTTTGGTATAAATTTGTTTCAACAGTTCACTGCCATCGTGATGACTGTGCGAGAGAATGTTGACAGTGTCTTCCAACATCAGCTCGGTGATTTCTTTGGTCGGAATAGTTGAATAAATTTTGCCCTTAAAGCCGTCGTGGATCAGTTTGGGAATGCGCCCGATGTGATCGATGTGCGCATGGGTGATGAATAGTACATCGATCGTACTTGGGTCGTATATAAACGGTTTCAAATTTGATTCTTCAGCTCGTTTTGAACCTTGTGCCAAGCCGCAATCAATCAAAAACTTCTTGTGCTGTTCACCCTCTCCTCCTTCCAATAAAAAATTCGCTCCTGTGACAGAGCCTGTTCCTCCTGCAAAAGTAAGTGTGAGTTTTTTAGATGAATTCATAACTACTATTGTATCAGAGAAAATAAAAAAACCACCGCAAGGTGATGTTCTTATTACGGCTATCTGGAAATAGTGCCTTAGCGTGAAGCCAAGTGGGATATCGGGAAACAAGGAACGCCGCGTTTAGAAAATCTGACGCTCACCTATTCCACCTAATTTCCCATAAACATAAATGTTCTAGGCACTATTTTAGATAGCCGTACTTTCAGTATAGTTGAACACCGGGAGATAACAAGATAGACAGAGCAGAAATGTGAGGTGTGAAAAAAATCAAGTAGTACTACATTAATTCATCAGAATAAATGAACATAGTATTGATCTTTTCATAGTCCATCAGTTCATCGGCAGCGAAGAAACGATTGACTTCAGCTTCGGCCGTTTCTTTTGAATCCGATGCATGCACGATGTTGGACTGCATCGAAAGCGCATAGTCACCGCGAATCGTGCCACCTGCCGCTTCAAAACTTTTTGTCGGACCAACAATAATACGGATAGCATCGATGACACCCAACCCTGATACCGCCATGATAACCACCGGAGTAGAAGACATGAAGCGCTTGATGCGAGGGAAAAACGGTTTGTCTTTTATGTGAGCGTAGTGGTCTTCGATCAATGCATCAGTCAGACGTATCATTTTCATGCCGATAATTTTCAAACCTTTGCGTTCAAAGCGAGTGATGATCTCCCCCACCAAGCTGCGCTGCAATGCGTCCGGCTTAATAATGATCAAACTGCGTTCTTCTTTTTCATGTGTCATAAGTCTCTATGATACTACATTTTCTCCGGTACACTAATGCCGAGCAGATACAGACCGTTGGTCATGGTTTGAGCAAAGGCTTTGGTCAGTGCGAGTTTGTATGGTGCATACATGTCGTCAGGATCAGCAATTATTTCATTGGCATAAAAACTATTGAAACGAGAAGCGAGGTCAATCAAAAATGTAGCGATGTGGTGAGGTTCCAATGTCTTTGCGGCATGTTCAACAGTTTCTTCGAATCTACATAAAATTTTTTCAATTTCATATATTGCTGGCGGGGTGATTTTTGTTGAAGCAACAATACCGAGTTCTGTCGCTTTTGCTATAACACTTCGTGCGCGGGTAGTACTGTATTGCAGATACGGACCAGAGTCTCCATCAAAAGACACTGATTGCTCTGGATCATAAATAATATCTCCGCCGAGCGCTTGGCGCAAAATAGCATACTTTATTGCTGCCACACCGATCACTGATGCTGCGCCTTCTCGAACAGATTCATCCATTGCTCGCTCTTTCATTTTTTCTAGTGCCATTACCTGTGCATCATTAAGCAATGACTCGCCAGTAATAACATTCCCTTTTCGAGAAGACATTTTCCCGGCAGCAAAACGCATCATGCCGTGAGTGATATGCTTCATCTTTTCCGCATATTCAGGATGGATCTGTCGCATGGCTTCAGTCGCGACTGCCATGTAATCTTTCTGCTCAACTGCCGTGATAACAATTGATTGATCAAGGGTTTCTTTTTCAAATTTAGTTTCAGTCAAACCAAGCTCTTTGGTCTCATATGTCGGCAAGTCATTGCTGGTAATAAAAACACGAGTATGCAATTTAGGATTGTATTCTTCTGCTTTAAATACAATTGCTCCATCGCTTTTAACAAAGACTCCTTTTTCAAAAAAACGTTCCACCAATGCACGGCCTTTTATGGCCATATCACTTTCAAAAAAATAATAATCAAATGTCGTTCCGAGGGTGCGATAAATCGTTTCAAACGCTTCAAGCGTCGCCTCTCTTCCCCATACATATATTGCATTTATATCATCATCATCTTTTTCGTATATTTTTTTATTAATGATATCTATTTCTTTTTTGACACCTTCGTCACTGTCATATTTTTCAGAACCAAAAACATAACAGTCCCCTATGTATTGCGCAAGATACGTTGGATTATTTTTTGACAATAGACTTTTCGGTGCGTACTGCTTTTCTGTAACCCATGACGATTGTTGCTGAATACCCCAAATTGCCTTTGCAACATGCAGTCCAACATCACCTTGATAGTTTGCACGAATAACTTCGCCGCCACTGGCAGTGATGATACGAGCAATTGATTCCCCGATAGCATTGGTCATGAGGTGTCCAATATGAAAAGGTTTGAATGGATTCGGATCGGTATATTCAACCATCACTCGCTTCTCTTCCCATGTAATTGGTGAAGTATTTTTTTGTTCGAGCATCATGTTCAGTTGCATATTAAAAAATTCTTTCGATAATGAGAAATTAATAAACCCGGGACCAGCAATGCTGACATCCGCGATTTCTGGCGGTTTGTTGTCATTGATATAGCCCACGAGCGTTGCGGCAATATCCTGAGTTCCGCTATTGAGATTCTTTGCAAGAGTTTTTGAAATGACCAGCGCGACATTGGTGGCATAGTCGCCATGCGTCAATTCTTTTGGTCGCTCCACCGCAAAAGCCACCTCTGCCATGTCAAAGCATTCCCTGAGAGCCTTATTGATCAGTTCTTTAATAGTCGATTCCATGTCAAAACTATAACAGAAAAATGCGTATTTGCTACTTGTCCCAGCTATTTCCCAGAGCTGCCAAAGCCAGCATCTCCGTGCTTGGCATAATGCAAATCAGGAACAACTTCTGATAATTTCTTAATTCGAATTTTCATATGAATATAGTATACAAAAAGGCCCGCCGAAGCGAGCCTTAATTACAGTACTGTTAAAATGTTTGCGAAGATCATGTCATTGATTTCTTGTATTGGAAGAAAATCTTCTCCATCGTCAGTGCCACACTGAATCTTAACCCATGTTGGATCTTGTAACATTGCTAACGCACTTTGCCTTGCATTGAGTTGGTATTGAACATCATTTTCGACAGCATCTGCCACTGCCCTATCCGTCGCACCTTTATTCATATGCTTTACACTTACCGAATGAGGAACATCAAGATAGATAATTAAATCCGGCCGAGGAATTTCAAATGTTCCATATTCCAAATATTCAAGCCATTCAAAATATTTTTGTCGTGCAATTGGGTCTTTTATCTTTCCGCCTTGATGCAATTGGTTAGCAGAAACATACCTGTCAGATACCACATTGATACCAGCATTAAGCCATGCTTCTATCTGCGGTTTTGATTCAAAGCGATCTCCAGCATATGGGATTGAAGCAAGATACGGATCAACTCTTGCAAATTCACCATACTGACCATCAATACAGTTGCGGATAATTTTTCCAAAAAAATTATCCGCATACCTTGGGAAATCAATTGTTTCTGTTTTGTGTCCCAAGGTATCTAACCTTATCTTGGTAATTTTTGTTTGGGTTTGCTTACCGCAACCGTCAGCACCGTCTATGACGATGAATTTTCCTTTTTTCATGTTGTTAAGTTTAGTGAAAGTTTCACTCTTTTTAGCACATAAACCAGAGAAAGAGAAATGTTTGACTTTTCCCCTATTTGCTGTAAATTGCAAACAAATAAACAATTCTTAACTTCTTTAAAAAACTTCAAATGAGACAGTACTTAGATTTAGAAAGCTACATCATGGAATGTGGTGCTAATAAAACAGACAGGACAGGCACAGGAACACGCAGTATTTTCGGATACCAAATGCGTTTCAATTTGGCCGAAGGGTTTCCACTTGTTACAACAAAAAAAATACATCTTAAATCAATCATTCACGAACTGCTTTGGTTTTTGAGTGGCGATTCAAATATCAAATATTTGAATGAGAACGGCG
Source organism: Candidatus Nomurabacteria bacterium UBA5155 (assembly GCA_002413705.1). Lineage (GTDB taxonomy): Bacteria > Patescibacteriota > Minisyncoccia > Phycocordibacterales > UBA9973 > UBA4124. The sequence goes on along the minus strand of DHXN01000007.1, from coordinate 8,980 downwards.
TAAAAATTTGGAATGAATGGGCCGATGAAAATGGCGACCTTGGTCCTGTATACGGACATCAATGGAGATCTTGGCCGACACCCGACGGTGGTCACATAGATCAAATAAGCCAAATAATTAACCAACTGAAAAAATCCCCTGATTCAAGGAGGATCATTGTTTCAGCCTGGAATGTTGCCGACATAAACACCATGGCACTTCCCCCTTGTCACTGTTTGTTTCAATTTTATGTTGCAAATGGAAAGCTAAGCTGCCAGTTATACCAAAGAAGTTGCGATACTTTTTTAGGTGTACCGTTTAATATTGCATCATATGCATTGTTGACCATGATGGTTGCCCAGGTAGTGGGGTTAGAACTTGGAGAGTTTATTTGGACTGGCGGCGATACACATATTTACAACAATCATTTTGACCAAGTAAATTTGCAACTTAGCCGCGAACCATATTCTCTGCCGGTCATGAAAATCAACCCTGATGTAAAAGATATCTTTTCATTTAAATATGAAGATTTTGAATTACAAAACTACCAGTTTCACCCTGCTATAAAAGCAGACATTGCTGTGTGACATGTCACACAGCCCAAAGCCCCGCATATATGCGGGGCTTTTTCTATTGTTTGACAATTCTTCAAAAAACCGTAGTGTGAAAGAAAAAAGAAATTATGGCACTTTCAAATAAACGCATTCTCAGACATATAGAGAAAGGCAATATTGTTATTGAACCTTTCGATCAAGCTGACCTTTCTACTTCAAGTTATGATGTTCGCCTTGGCTCATGGTTCTACAGAGAACAGAAGCCGGAAACCGTACCCGGCAGACCGCGTCTGCAGATATTCAATCCGTACAATGAATCCGACGTTCACCGTGTCTGGGGAACACCACAGGAAGCACAAACGCTCGAACAGCAAATCGAAACCATGTTCGGCCTGAACGATGCAATGCAGCCTGCGATTGAACTCTACGATCTAAACGAAGAGAAGATCGGCCTGGATGATTACGTTATCTTTATTGAACCGGGCGAAACTATTCTTGGTCACACGCTGGAATTCATCGGCGGACTGAACTGCATCACCAGCTCAATGCAGGCACGCTCATCGCAAGGCAGAAGCTTTATCGGCGTATGCAAATGCGCGGGCTGGGGCGATGTCGGATATTTCAACCGCTGGACGATGGAGATAACAAATTTCTCGCGGTATTATACGATCCCCCTGGTTATCGGCCGCAGGTACGCGCAGATAGTATTTCCAAAAACCGGACCAATTCTCGATAAGGGATACGGCGAAGGCGGAAAATACCAAACGGGCTCGTCACGGGAAGAAGTTAAAAATTCCTGGAAACCTGACATGATGCTTCCAAAACTGTATATTGATCGCGATATACGAAAAAAATAATATAAAGCCGCTTTACATGAGCGGCTTTTTTTATTACCCGTTTTCTTTGACAAACGGCACAAATACTGTAGTATGCAGAAAAACAGTACATGGAAAATTTATTTTTAATTGTTGCATATGTGCTAGGCACTAGGGCAATCGGTTTGAACAACAAGCTATTATGGACCAATCTAACCGCAGACATGCGACATTTCGTAAGGGTTACTAAAGGCAGCGTGGTAATCGTTGGCAGGACAACCAATGAAACTTTTACCAGGCAACTCATTGGTCGCGATATTATTATCGTCACCAGCGATCCTCATTATTGGCCAAAAAATTATGAGGTGACAGATCCGGAGAGAATACATGTTTGCACTTCTATCGAAGCTGCCATTGAGCTTGCTCAAAGAATTGCCGACGGCAGAAATATCTTTATCATTGGTGGCGAGCAAATTTATGCCGAGATACTCTACACTGAATCAATGAAGCCGTGCGTGATTATTGCGACCGAAGTGGAAGCCGATCTTGATGGAGATAAATATTTCCCTCCCCTTCCTATAGGAGAATACGAGGAAGTATCAGCGACTCCTTATGAAAAAGACGAAGAAAATGATTATAACTTTATAATCAGAACATTCCGCCGTATTGCTGCTTAAAAAAAATCCCCTCTTTTGAAATATATTGAGGGATTTTTCTTTGCCACGCCGACAGTAGACAGACCTTTGACAATCCCCCAAACTGCGGTACTATCGAGAAAAGCTCAAATTATGAAAACATACGGACTGATTAGATATTATGACAGCACCGGCACGGTGACTCATAGTATACATCCGAGTTTGTGGCAATTTTATTACGACAAACTCACCAACTCATTCATCACCGATCATGTATTGATCATCGATGAATTGTTCTATAACACGCTTCCCTTTGATGGCCCGCACATCATGTTCAAAGGAATAATTCTAGTAACGAAGAATCCGGACTTCGTGCCAAAAGTGGGAACTATTATCGTCGTAGATTCTTTACTGAAAGCGTTGATGTATCCTTTGATACCAGAACAAGAGAAAAAACGCTTCATAGCAGATACTCCGATGCTTTCTTCTCTGATGAGAAAATTGCGAAGACACTATCAGCCTGATGAAATTGTTACTATGCAGGTAGATAACAATTTTGAATATATCTCTGCCGGTCCTATCTGTAGACAAAAGGCAGAAAAAAAATGCCAATCATTTTTGTTTACCGAAGGAGACAAACGATTTGTGTTGACCCGACAGATCAGAAACTATGAACTTGCGTAAAGCAAAAGCCCCTCAAATGAAATTCAAATGAGGGGCTTTTTACATTTTTATTTATCCAACTACTTCGATACCTGCTGATCTCGCTGAGCCTTCAACGATTTTCATCGCTGCTTCGATGTCGTTTGCGTTTAGATCAGGCATTTTGCGTTCTGCAATAGCGCGAATTTGTTCGCGAGTGACCGTGCCTGCCTTTGAAGTGCGAGGCTTGGCTGAACCCTTGTCGATACCAGCTGCTTTGAGCAAAAGACTGGTGACAGGAGGAGTAGTGATACGGAAATCGTATGAACGATCATCGTATACCACTACTTTCACGCCGAGCTTTTCGCCTTTTTGATCCTGAGTCGCGGCATTAAATTTCTGCACAAAGTCAGAAATGTTGATACCAGCCTGGCCGAGTGCCGGTCCGAGTGGAGGCGCAGGAGTTGCCATGGCACCCATTGCCTGGAGTTTGATTCTTTTTGTAATATTTTTTGCCATATAAATTCGGGTATGTTCGGATTAGTACTAATATTGAAGCATTAGCGTAACGGAAATACTATATCAGATATAGTATTTTTGTCTATATTTTCTTTACTTGCAAGAAATCGAGTTCCACCGGAGTCTCGCGACCGAACAGTGAGACGAAGACTTTGACCTTGCCGCGTTCGCGGTCAACTTCATTGACGCGACCTTCGGAGTCTTTGAACGGACCGTCATTGATGATGATAGTTTCGCCGACTTCGAGATCGATAGTGTGCTTGGCTTCCTGATCTTCATTCATGCGACCGAGCAAGTAGTCAATTTCTTTTGGAGTCAGTGGCACCGGTGTGACGCCTGAACCAACGAATCCGGTCACGCGCGGAGTATTGCGCACGACGAACCATGACTCGTCATTTACGATCATGTCCACCAGAATGTATCCGGGATAGACTTTTTCTTCCACTTCGACGCGCTTGCCGGCCTTGATCTTGATTTTCTTTTCAGTTGGCACGACTACATTGAAAATCTTGTCTTGCATACCGAGTGAGTCGATACGCTGACGAAGATTACGCAGTACGGCATTTTCATATCCCGAGTAGGTGTGAATCGCGTACCAGTGACGCTCTTGTGTTTCTTCTTGTTTAGCCATGATTATTTAACGATGAAGTGACCCACCGCTGTTTTAAATACGAGATCAAATCCGTTGAGCAGGTATCCCAGTATCAGTGATAGGACGATAATAATAACAGTGTATGCGATCGTTCGGCGGCGCGAAGGCCACACCACGTGGTGCATTTCATTTCGAGTTTCTTTTAAAAAGTTGGCAATACTCATATGATGTAGATTTTTAATAAGATTTCCTAGTAAAAAACGCCCCGGAAGGCATTACCTTTTTATACTACCTCTTAGAATGTTTTCCGTCAAGTTTAATATCCTCCATTACTACAATACACCGTAGAGTATGGTATTGCTATCGTTATGTCATCTGCCGTTCCTAGTATACCATCGGGTCCTGCAGAAAAAAGATTGTCTTGCCGGCAAAGCTGCGTTGGAAATTCATCTTCATTCTCATCCATAGTATAAGGACTGCCCCACGGGTCGCGGATGTTGGCAACAAAACTCGTCAGAGATCCATCGGACAATGCATTAATATTTGTGAATGTCGCCAGCATGGTGCTATAACACGTAGTACTGGTAGGCATATATAAGGTACTGGTACCAACGTCAATGTTATTTATACATGACCCCGCAGAAAAATAGTTGCCAGTAATTTGCCCCAATGTTTTGCCTGTATTGATCCGAGCGTTTTCTATGCCAGTAATAATCTCCTGCATCTCTGACTGTGCACTGGCAATCTGGGCTTTCTTTCGGGCACTATTAAGCGACGCAAGGATGACGCTCGCCAGAATGCCGATGATCGCGATGACGACCAAAAGTTCTATGAGGGTGAAACCGGATTTGCGATTCATACTATATTATAGTGTAGCAGAATTATCAGCGAATCTCGTACGTAATAGAGACATCTGAAGTGACATTTTGCACGCCAGTGGGAATGCTTGGCGTCGGAGCAGCGAGTACGTCTGTCGCGCTCATTGCCTTGAATACTGGTATCGGACCTCCGTTGCCGCCATTGTCATTGAATGACACGATGCGAACCAGTGACACGCCCAATGACTTCGCGAGAATTTGTGCTTGATTTTGGGCATCAGTGATTGCGATTGCTCGAGCTTCATTGCTTACTTCGTGCGGATCTTCGAATCCAAGATTTGGACCGCTGATACTGGTCACACCATCTTTTCCAAAAATGCCGGCAACGGTTTCTGTCTTTGAAAGGTCCTTCACACTGATATTCACATTTTGAGAGACCATATAGCCTTTCAAGGTTTGTGCGCGTTGAGGACCTGGCTGATAGTCAGGATATGAATTGTATGAATCAGTGGTGATGTATTGCGTATCGATACCGGCAGCGATAAGGTCTGACTTCACTTGATCAACTTTTTTTGATACTACAGCTTGCGCACTGGCAGTATCTTTTTCCTCGTCCTGAATAGTAAATGAAAACTTGGCAGTGTCAGGTGCCTTGTCCACTTCCCCGTGACCGGAGACAATAATAGTGTCAGATGCTGGTAATCCTGAACCAACATATTTAAATGATTTTATTTCCGTGCAGACTGCGACAAGTAAAAATAGTGCGAGAAAAACTCCGATAATCACCACAAGACGAATAATGATGCGCTGATACGTTTCAATAAATGATTTCATGTCATGATTATATCATGCGCAACGGAAAACCTAATTTCCTATCTTGTAGTTCATCCCCCAGTTGGTTTTTACGCACTGGTCAAAGCTGTCGCTTAGGGTAGCAAGATCGGTAGCCGAGGGATTTTCCAACTTTGCATAAAAAGCATAATGATTGGGATCATTCAGGGCCATGCAGGAATATCCGGCATAATCCTTTCTCCAATACTGATAGCCGTTGGGAGCCGTGACAGGATCATCGCTGACGACGGCAATGTATTTTGGAACAAGAGATGCAGTAAGACCACCACTACCGATCCATCCTGTGGTAGTCGGATAGCTTCCATTATCGTTGTCATACATTGCAACCGCAGTAGACAATTCCACCAAAGTGCTTTTTCGCTGTGCATCTCTAGCTTTCGAACGAGCACTATCAAGCGATGCGAGGATGACCGATGCGAGGATGCCAATGATCGCGATGACGACCAGGAGTTCGATGAGGGTAAAACCGGATTGGCGATTCATACTATATATAGTGTGAGGTTATTTAATACCTACTAGAGTCACATTAAATACTAGAGTTGCATTTGGCGGAATAACGCCAGACACACCGTTTGCGCCATACGCAAGATCAGCAGGAATAGTAAGTGTGCGTTCTTCCCCGACTTTCATGCCGGCAACACCGAGATCCCATCCTTTGATCACCTGACCTGCGCCAAGCGTAAAGGTAAATGGCGTATTGTTGCGACTGGCTGTCGAATCAAAGACCGTGCCGTCTGTCAGCTTGCCGGTGTACAGCATTGAAGCTGTCTGGCCGTTTACGATCGCTGATCCACTTCCTTCTTTTGTTACGTCAATTTTCATACCTTGTATTGTTTTAGTGCTAGCACTTGTTGGTGCAGGTGCAGGAATCGTGGGAGCAGCCGTACTTGGTGCCGCACCAGTCGTGTCAGTTCCTGAAGTATCAGAAAGTGCTGGTACTGTTGGTGCTACAGGTTGGATTGGAGAGGCTGGTGTTTTCACCAACCACCATACGATACCTCCAATAATAATTACTACGATAATAAGTCCGATAATTGCTTTTGTATTCATATATATAAGTATAACAAACTACTCAAATAATGAGGAGTGCGAGCCAATATTCATAAGGTCTAAAATGTAAAACTCTTCCTCAATGCTATATATAAGCAAGAGATCTGACTGAATATGACATTCTCGATATCCCATCCACTCTCCTTTCAAAAAATGATCCCGGTATTTTGCTGGCAATGATTCACTCATAGCTAGCATTTTGATAACCTTATCGATTTCAATAAAATTTGTTTTTCCCGATCGTAATATTTTTTTAAGAGATTTTTTGTATTGCTTACTTACCCGAATATGCAGCATAAACTTTTTTACCTAATATATCTTCATGCATTTCCCTTGCTGTTTTATAAACCTTTCCATGTTTCTTCATCCATTCCATTTCCTTATCCCATCGTGCGCGAATTTCCTTGGCACGAGTACTCGGCGTAAATGGCAGTTCCTTATCATGAGCAACTTGTGTCAAAAATAACTTGATGCCTGAAGAAAGGTCTAACCCAAGTGCCTCAAGTGTCTTTTGGGCTTGTATTTTAAGCTTTTGATCGATACGAACTTGTAGTGTGGTAGTCATGCAATCAGTATAGACAATATACGTACATTGTCAATACGGTAAATATAGTTGCAAACTATAAATAAGATACTATAATAAATTTATTAGGCTTCTTCGGGAAGCTCCGAGAAAACCCTCTTTCGAGGGTTTTCGATTTTTTAATAGAAAATCTTTCTATTTATTAAATGATTTATTCATTCAATTAAAATAGCATTTTGGCGATCAAGAATTCCAAAAGAAAAAATAAAGGAAACCTAAAATATTTATTGACAGCTATTCCACGCACTGATACCATATCAATACAGGTTATCAAAATGGCTTGCCGTATTTTGATCGAAAGCCCGCCGGCATTGGCGGGCTTTCTGATTTTTAATGTCTATTCATCATAAAAAATATCAATTACTTGCCCGCTCGTCTTTGCATCTATAACTTCCCTTCCTACATGTCCTCGTGCACCAAAAGCGTAGCACTCCTTGCCGTAAATTAAAAAGACACCTTTCAGGTGTCTTTTTAATCATTTAATACGTTGTACAAAGGCAATAGTACGTGGATGCAATAGTGTTGCTGCACCAATTCTGATCGAAGGGGCGACATGATGATCCGGGAGGAGTAGTGGTATCAGAAATAGCCTTTAGTCTCGTGGCAATGACTACTCCCCAGCTATTGCCAGGACCATAATCATAATACATGTATGGATCACTTGGATCACCAGAGGTAGGTTTGGAAGAAAGGTCTCCGTCAGCCACAACTTCTTGCAGAAACGTTGACTCCGTGTCTGATACTTCCGTACCAGAATGAGGATTGGGAGGATATGCTCCGTGAGCATCATAATACATATACAATGCAGTTTGAATCGACTGCAAATCTGCTATTTTCTTAGCATCGGCGGCTTTAGCTCGCGCACTATTCAAACTTGCCAAAATGACCGATGCTAAAATTCCGATGATGGCAATAACGACCAGAAGTTCGATGAGGGTGAAGCCGCGGCTTTTCATATGATAAATTATAACAGAAATTACTTAAATTTGACTGTTATAAAACAATTGATTATACTAATTACACTAGGCTTCTTCGGGAAGCTCCGAGAAAGCCTCCTTGCGGAGGTTTTCGATTTTCTACCCCCATATCTTAACATATGCCGCCCTCAGAAGATTCAGCGAATCTATGTCTATTTTTGAAAACTTTCGAATAAGCCTCTTGGCACTGACGAGGCGAGCCTGCGACAACACGGCCCAACTCTTTCCTTCCGCTAGTGCGAAGTAGTACCTGTTGTTCTTTTGCTTTGTGGTCAGGGGTATGACAAAAAGCATTTCGGTATTGAAAGCCTTCATAATGACAACCGGCCTTTCGAAATTGTCATGCTTGCCGTTTATCTCGACACCGACATTTTCCCCAATTGCACACCACCATATCTCCCCAGGACTCGCAAAGGCAAATGTTTTCTTTTCATGTATGAGCTTTTTCTCCTCGTTCCATATGTCAAACGGTTTGTCCATGAAGCAAGAATAGCATTTGAATGCTAAATAAAACCAAAAGAAATTATAAGCCTAAAATAAAAAACTCTTTAAGCTCAGCTTAAAGAGTTTTTTATTGCCCGCTCGTACTCCCTGTTCCTGTACCGGATCCGGAAGAAGTGTCCGGAGAAGTAATAACAGCAGGAGAGGTTTGAGGACTTTGACTCGAACTGTCTGCTGGAGGAGTACTTGAAGTATCAGAAGGTGGTGGTGTAGAAGATGTATCACTTGATGAGCTAGGTTGTGAGCCACTATTTTGTACCATCTGCATAAACTGCTGCTGAGTGACACATACCGTGCCGACACAAAGTTGATCAGTGGTGATTTTCTTGCTGAAGATACTGGTAATGCCATTGGCACTGTCCGCCAGCCAGTTGGCGATATCGTCTCTCCAACTATTTGGCTTGGTCATATCATCGAGATTGGTGATATTGAGATTCATTTCCTTAATTGCCTCGATGGTGTA
>DHXN01000001.1:19552-28019 GCA_002413705.1 Candidatus Nomurabacteria bacterium UBA5155 | reverse complement strand
CCACGCAGTGGGGTCACTAGTGAATTTCGTGAGCGTTGTGAATTATATAAAAGGGTTCAGAAATTTATAATTGTTTGAGCAAGTCTCTGACATCTTGCCACGAACCGCCATTTGTAACATTTTCTACCCCATGTTGATGAAGTAGGTGTACTGCCGCACTAGCACGTCCACCGCTTCGACAAAAGACGACAACTGATGGTTTGCTTTTGAACTTCGCTATATTATTTTCTATGTTATCAAGTGGGATATTTACTGCACCCTCTACTGAGCCTTGAAGAAACTCAACTCTGGTACGGACATCGACGAGTAGTGGATTATTTTTAAGTGTTGTACGTAACGCATCTTTTTTATTATTGAATAGGTTAAACATATTATTTTAATTATTTTCTATGTATTAAATTGAGAAGTGATTTTGCTATAGTAACTATTTTTTTATTTACAACTGTATAAATCTGCATGTTCCCGTTACGTTGACAGGTAATAATCCCTGCATCTTTTAGTTTTGCAAGATGTTGCGATAGTGCAGATTGTGACAGGTCACACCTATCGAGAAGCTGGCTGACAGAGTGGGGCTTTGATAGGCACACAATAAGTTTGAGGCGTCTTGTGTTTGAGAATACTTTTATATCCATATACTTCTATATTAGCAATATCTAATATACTTTGCAATAAGTAACATTATTCAATGCACTGATACTATTTTTGAAGAGATTTCGTCAGTGATCTATACAGCTGCGTAAACAACAACATGCCCAATGGATACGTCACCAAAATGCCAACGAGTAACAACAGAGTACCGCCTACAATCAACGCAAATTCAATAATTAATACGAGTAACACTGTCCAAAAAACTTTACCTTTCACCAAGTGCCATGAGTACTCAAACGTATCTTTGATACTTCCCTCTCGATCAACAAATGCGGTGCCGATAAATGCCAGTCGCGTCATGAAATAAATACCAGGAATAATCAACAGAACAAATCCAACACCGATGATCACTCCGCCCAAAATACTGATCGCAAGCATCATGAAAAATTGTCGCCCTGTCGGCATGTGCACTGACAGTGATTTGAAATTCAGTATGTCGTCTTTGTGATCTATTGCCGCCAACGACACACTGATAAACACGTAGCTCCATATCAATGCAGCAATAAAAACCAGAATGAGCAACGGAATGCTGTGATCATTGCTCAAACTGAACAACTTAAGAATCACCATCACCAATGCGATGCCACTATAAAACAGCCAGTGTTGCTTGAACATGGTCCATGAATCTTTGAACGCAGCACCGATAGAAAATGTGAATGGCATATTAGCGGTCAGGAGGAATGTTATAATAATTCTCCATAAATTGTACCATATTGAAGAATGGATCACCCAACGTCTGAATGGAGTACAAAATATTTTTTGGGTAATAGTCATAGAAATACAAAAGATATTTTGGATTGGTGGCCGGGAAGAAACCAACCATGGAGTGCAGATTGCGATCGTTGTAGTACCCGCCGCCACCCGGCATGGCAATTTGAGCAGTACCCGTTTTAGCGGCCACGGTATAGTGTATCTGCCTGCGGTGATAGCCGTCATCGACGACATGTGTCAACATCGTTTGCATTGTAGCAATTGTCGAGGGGCTGAGCAGTGGCGTGTCTGATTTTGGATAGATCAACGGCTTCACTGTCCCGTCCTGTTCAATGATGGAGGTGGCCACATGGGGTGTCACCAGATAGCCGCCGTTCGCCAGCACATTAAAGCTGCGCACGATACTGATCGGCGTGGTGGCAATGCCTTGTCCAAATGCCGCCGTCGCGTAGTTCACGTCGTTGCTGCCGTTGAGACTGCTCATCAGGCCATTAATTTCGCCGGGTAGGTCGATACCAGTCTTCTGTCCGAGCTTGTACCTGTTCTCGATATAGTCCTTGAACATGGCCTGGCCCATATGCTGCTCGACGAACACCATGCCCGTATTCAGCGAGTCGTCGAGCACCGTCTGCATTGGCGTGTTTGGTCCGCGTCCAACTTTGTCGAAGTTGTAAATAGTTTTACCGCCGACAATAGCAAATCCTTTATCATCATACGTGGTTTGCGGAGTGACAACATGGTTTTCAATCGCTGCTCCCATGATCAACGGCTTGATGATTGATCCCATTTCAAAATCGCTTTGCACCAACGGATTGGTGTAAATACTCGGATCTTTTTCAGCGCCATAGTTGTTCAGATCAAATGTCGGCACTTGTGCCATGGCAATGATCGCTCCGGTGTACGGATCCATCACAATCGCTCCAACAGATTGAGCCGACCATTTCGACTGAATGCCTGCGACCTCTTGTTCAAGTTGCGCTTGCACTGTTGGTTCAATTGACGTCACCACATCGCCGGTACTGGTGTTATTTTTGAAAATACTAGACTGAATGTTGGCAAATATTTCCGCAAAGAAGTTCACATAAAAAGCGCTGCCGCTGCGAGAAAGCACATCGTTGTATGACTGCTCAAGTCCGTAGTTACCCACCAACTTATCGTTGCTGAACGACACGAAACCGATGGCTTTGGCAGCCAGTGAACCGCCCGGATAGTATCGCCATTTGTCAGCAGTGATCGTGAATCCGGGGATCTTATCGGCACTGAGTGTAGCCGCCTGATCACTGTTCAAATGGGTCGCAATTTTTTCATACGGTTGGTTTTTCTTGGCAACGTCATTCAAAAAACTTGTCAGATCACTGGGAATGACGTCGTTCAAATCTTTATAAGCGGAGTTGGGATCAGTGACCAGAGTTGGATTGATCGAAACTTTAAAGCCATTTTGAATAGTGGCGGCCGCGACGGTTGTGCCGTCTTTGCTGGTGAAATAAATAGCGCCGCGATCAAAAATATTACTGTTGGGGGTGACGTACTGTCGTTCTGCGCGAGCGCGATAATCTTTGACATGAATAACCTGTAAATAAAAAAGACGAATAACGATCAAAGCACCGGCAATTGCGACTGCGGCGATAATGATCTGTATTCGTTTACCATGAATGCTACTGTCCGACATTCCACGCGACAGCAGGCTTTGCAACAGCGAATGCCACGGCATTTCCTTTTACCAAACCAATACTTGTGGCATAACTTTCATTCAACTGTTTTTGTGTTTGAAGATAGACACGTTCTTGATTGCCCATAACAGAGGTAAGTGTTTTGTTCGCTTGTGTGATCGCCTGCTGATTAATAACTGAAAATGTAATTGCTCCGACGAAATAACTATAACATACAAACAACGCACCTGTGCCAATCCAAGCATAGCGAGTCATCAAGCGAAGTGTCTTGTCGATATCTTCTATTTTGACATCTTCTATTTTATTGAGTAGTGCTGTTGTTGTCATATGATTATATTTTTTCGATAGTGCGAAGTTTGGCGCTGCGCGATCGGGGGTTAATTTTTAATTCTTGCGATGATGCGATGATGGGTTTTTTAGTGATGATGCGTCCCTGTGTTTGAGACTTCATCCATTGTTTTACCAGTCTGTCTTCCAAGCTGTGGAATGTAATGATACTGAGTCGTCCAGGAGAGTCTGCATTGGACTTCAGTGCTTCCCACCAAACTTCCATGGCTGTGGTAAGCGTGCCGAGCTCATCGTTGGTGGCGATGCGCAATGCTTGAAATGTTTTAGTGGCAGGATGAATGCGACCGCGACGCGGTACTGCGGCTTCAATCACTTCAGCAAGCTGTTTGGAGGTGATGATCGGCTTGATCGCTCGTGCCGCAATGATCGCTCGTGCGATTTTGCGTGAACTGCGATCTTCGCCATAGCCATAGATAATGTCTGCGATTGATTCTTCTTGCCAACTGTTCACAATGTCAGCGGCAGTGAAGCCGGTGTGTGAACCCTGTTCTGAGAATGTCATAGTCAGCGGTGTATCGCTGTGGAATGAAAAGCCGCGAGTGTCAGTCAGCAGTTGATAAACACTGGTTCCAAGATCAAGCAACACTTTGTTCACGCTTGGCACTTGAGCTGCCGCCAAAATGTGCGCAGCGTCTTTGAAGTTGGCATGAACGAAGGTAATATTTTCAATCTGTTCAAACTGTTTCAGAAATTCTTGATTAAAACGCTCTTCGGCTTTTTCATCGAGATCAACACAGATCAGCTTCCCATCAGGACCAAGCTGCTCTTTGATGACCGTACTATGACCTCCCCCACCAAAAGTTCCATCAACGACGATATCGTTTGATGAAAGATTGAGTGAGTCGACAGATTCGTGTAAAAGAACGGGGACGTGTAATGATTGCGTTGACATATGTTAGAGCACGCCTATTGAACCCAGACGTTCAGCTAAGCTGTCAGCATCTGCTTCCACTTGGCGTTTATATTTCTGCCAAGTAGCTTCTTCCCAGAGTTCCAAGCGACTGTAGACACCGACGATCGCCACCTTATCTTTGATACCGACACGATCTTTCAGAAAGTCCGGTAACAAGATGCGACCATTGGCATCAACTGACACTTCCGTTGCTCCACCCAAGAAATATCGGCTGAAGCTGCGAGTATCCGCTTGTAACATTGATCCTTCTGCCAGCTGTTCGGCTTTCTTTTTCCATTCAGCTGCAGTGAACACAAACAGTGATTTCTCCAATCCAGGAGCAATAACTACACTCTTCCCCATTTCCTTGCGGAACTTAACTGGAAGTGACAGTCTATTTTTTTCATCAATATTGTGTGTGTATTCGCCGATTAACATAATTTATTATTTACCACTCTTTCCCACTTGTTCCCATTATAGCCCACTTTGATATCCTACCGCAACACAAATGCAAGGAAAGTTGTGGATAAACGACAACGAAATCAGAGCAGCGAAAAGCCCCGCCAATGGCGGGGCTTTTCGCTGTTCTGTATTTTTCTACGTTTTTTAATTTACACTGAGAATCTTATAGTCCATATCGCCTTTTGGCGTCGAGACTGTGACCATGTCACCCTGCTTCTTGCCATACAGCGCGCTGCCGATCGGAGATTTATATGAAATTTTGCCCGACAGCATATCTGTTTCTTCACTGCCAACCAACACAAAGGTGCGGGTATTTGCTTCGCCGTCTTTTTGAATCACCACTGTTGAGCCAACATCAATGATGCCGTTGTCTTTGCGATTGACCACCACTGCATTTTTCAAAACATTTTCAATAATACCGATACGTTCTTCGAGTTTGCCTTGCTCCTCGCGAGCGATGTGATACTCGGCATTTTCTGACAAATCCCCTAGAGACTTTGCATATTCAAGTGCCGCAACAATTTCTTTGCGCTTTGCTCCTGACAGTTCTTTGAGCTCTGCTTCCAGTGCTTCTTTGTTTTCTTTTGTAAGATATTCTTTCATGAATGGACTACTATACTATCTTACCATTATTCAGTCAAAAGACTCGGCGTAGAACTGTATAAATCAATCACCGGCTTGATCGCGTACTTTGCTCCGGTGGAAATGTTCGGACCATTTTCCATCAAGACCACGAACGCGTATTTGGGCGCATCCACCGGAAAGAATCCTTCAATCCATGAGTTCACACGGGTGTTGTTGTTGATCTGTGCGGTACCAGTTTTTGATGCCACAGCAATATTTTGATCCATCAAGTTTGATGCCGTGCCGTTTGCTTGAGTGACGTCCAATCGCATACCGTTAAATACCACTGAGTACTCATCGTTACTAAATGACAAATGCTCTACTGGACCAAGTGGCTTACCATCAGTGCTCTTCAAAATACTTGGTGTGACCAGTGTGCCGCGAGATGCAATGCCGGCGAGGGCACGCAACATTTGAATAGGTGTGACTTGAAAACCATACTGACCGATGGAAGTATGATACGTGTCACCAATATGCCAAATCGGATCTTTGGGAAATATTTTTGCTTTCCAAGCAATGCTCGGTATGGTTCCCGTCAGTTCACCCGCATAGTTGATACCGGTTTTTTGTCCCAGACCAAACAGGTCAGAATATTTATCGATATTGGCGATACCAAGTCCCGGCTGAGTACCGAATCCTCCGCCAATTTCATAGAAATATGCATCAGAAGACACTGCCAGTGCTTGCGCCATGTTGATATCTCCATGGTTGGCATTATCTTTAAAGATCGTGTATTGCCCGGGAGCATAGGGATTGGGCACGCGAATTTCACCGGTAGTATGCAAAACAGTGTTTTGATCAATCACTCCTTCCTTCAGTGCGGCCATGGCAAAAAACGGCTTCACAATGGATCCAGGAGTGTACAAACCGTCAGTCATGCGATTCAAAAATGGTCGAGCGGGGTCTTTCAAATAGCCATTGATGGTGGTGACATCTTTACCTGTTGAAAGAACATTTTCGTCATACTCAGGATAGCTGGTCATGGCAATAAGTTCGCCGGTGTTAATATCCATCACTGCCCCCGCTCCACCGACGTATCCGGACTTCTGCGCTAGTGCTTGTATTCCATTATACAGTGTTGACTGCACCTGACTGTCGATCGATAGTGAAATATTTTTTCCTTGCACCGGATCTTCAATGACACCTTGAGAAACAGTCTCGCCGCTGACATTTGTTTCGATCAGCTGCGTGCCGTTTTGTCCGGCGAGATCGGTATCAAATTGTTTTTCAACGCCATCTTTTCCGACAATGCGTGACTGCCAAAAATTTCCTTTTGCATCTTTTGCCGGATACGAAACAAAGCCGAGCAATGAGGCAAAACCTCCGTCGGTGATGTAGTTGCGAAATGTTGGCGCAACATTATTGCCCTCCGTGTTCCAGGCCAGCTCTGTGCCGTTACGATCATAGATCACTCCTCTGTCAGCGAAGACCGCAATATGGTTCAAACTATTGTTCTCACTTTTTTGTTCATAGTATGCCGACTTGGCAATTTGCAAAAATCCCAATCGTCCGACGAAACCCAACGCAATAACTACCATCGCGCCAAAAAGCATGTTGAAAGAACGCTTGGTCAATGGCTGCTCCATGCGACCCTCGAATTGCTGTCGATCAAATGCCGGCAAGTTATCCACATCGAGCAATATTTCGTCAGGGTGCAATTCTGCAATCTGTCTTTTTTTACGAGTCTTACGCTTCCAAACCATAGACTGTCGGTATACGAAGACTTTTAGTGATAATGAAATGCAGACCAAGCATTGCCAATACCAGCAGTGTCATCCAGTGACTGGTGAAGGTAAGATGTGAGCCGGGAGCATACAGCGCGTCACTGACAATCGCCGGAATAACGAGAAAAAAGCGGTGCGGAACAATCAGTATCGCCAGAGCAAAAAGTACTATTTGCGCCCATAACGGCAGCCACAATATAGCCCCCAATAAAAGCACTATTCCTATAATAGTTCGGATCATGAAGTGGATTTTACCACACTTTTAGAAGATCAGATTGACGATAAAACGCAGCACGAAAAGTACTATTAAAATGCATACAATATAGAAAAGTGCGACACTGTTGAACAGTGTGGCCAGTGAACTGTCGACTGCATAGCTTATATAGATCATCGGGCTGCCGAGCACTTTACTTGAAAGTCCGTTTTGTACTGTGGCAACAGGAGCAGCCACGATCACCGCATCGACCGCCGCTTTGGCATGATCGCGCTCGGCACTAAAATATATTGCTTGCTTGCTACGATACGCTTCAATGTTTGAAAGCAATGGCGTGATCCATTTACTAATCACTGTGCTGCCCGGGAATGAAAGATTGCTTGTCGGCACTATAATGTCAACACTAGGGCCAACATCAATCGTGCCGATAAGACCGACAAGTGACGGGATTGATTTTTTATTTTTATCAACTGCGCTGGTCACCGTGGCAGTGACACTGGTATTCTTTGCGGGTAACTTCCATGACACACTGACTGTCTTGGCAGTTTGCGCCGGAATAAGCGCAGTGGCGGAGCTTACATTACTGAATGCCACTACCACTGTTGCATCGACACTTTGATTGTTATACACCAGCGCATTCAACGCAATCGTCTCCCCCACTTTGGCAGTCGAGGGTGTAAACCAAACACTGGTGTTGGGCACAGTTGCCGCAGCAGAAACAACTGTTGTTAGACTTAAAAAAATAATAACAACAGATAAGATTTTTTTCATTTATAGTGCACCCTCTTTTATTAATAATGCGCGCTTCGCGTCCGGTCCGCCACGGTTGTATTCGCCGATCTTACCGTCACTGCGAATGACGCGGTGACATGGCACGGTATTATCATAATTATTTTTCATATATCCGCCGACAGCACGCGCGGCTTTGTCATTGCCAGCTTTCTTGGCCACACCGCCATAGGTCATGACATTGCCTTTGGGAATTTCACGAACAACTTGCAAGACTTTTTCTTTGAAGTTTGATTTCATATCAATAAAGTATACACCATTGCAAAAATAAGGCTTTATAGTAGAATTGTGTTCACGGGCCCTTAGCTCAGCTGGTAGAGCAGTGCTTTTGCAAAGCAAAGGTCAGGAGTCCGAATCTCCTAGGGTCCACAAACGAAAAACACAC
>DHXN01000001.1:0-19387 GCA_002413705.1 Candidatus Nomurabacteria bacterium UBA5155 | reverse complement strand
GTGTGTTTTTCGTTTGTGGACCCAGTTCAATAGAGTCCACGCCTGCGCGACATCTATGTCGTGCAGGTACTAACCTTAAAACCTAATTAAAATCCTTCCTTCCAGTACTAGCATCGAGATCATCCATTTTCTTATTCCATTCCTCAGCTTCTATCGGCGTGCCGTCGAAATCAGTTCCTCTTGAGAAAGCATCGGTGGTTTTGGTGCTTCAGGGAAGTTCATTTCCATTTGGTTATTCATATATAGGAATAATAGTAAATTCCAGTTCTATTGGCAAATTAATGCAAGACTAGTGTATATAATAAAGCCAGCCCGGACAATGCCATGACACCAAAGGTGATCCAGACAAATGTTCGTGACCATGGTCCTCCCTTTTTATTGCCCAAGATGGTTTCATTGTCATTGATTTTTCCGATTAGAAAGAGCAACGGCACTGCCGCAATGCCATTGAAGACTGCGGTGAAGACCAGTGCCTTGATAGGATTGATACCGATAAAATTTATCAATAGTCCGATAAGTGTGCCAATAATAATGACAGCATAAAATCCTTTGGCATCAGCAAACTTTCGAGACAGTCCTTCTTTCCAGCCAAACGCTTCCGACATGGCATAAGCTGAAGAGCCTGCCAGAATAGGGATACCAAGTAGTCCGAGTCCAACCACTCCGACTGCGAACAAATCTTTTGCAATTTGTCCGGAATTGGGAAATGAACTGACCAACGGCTGCAACGCTTTGGCGGCATCGGCAGCAGTATTGATTGTGGTGATACCGTGACTGAACAATACTGTGGCAGTGGTAATGATAATAAACCATTGCACTACTTCGGCAGCAATCATGCCAGCAGTGGTATCGATGCGAGCATTGCGTAAAAAGTTTTTCGGCAGCTTTGGTTTTCCTGCCGCAGTCAGAGGAATATTGTGCGCGATTTCTTCTTCCACTTCTTGCGATGTTTGCCAGAAAAACATGTACGGAGAAATTGAAGTACCAAACACTCCGGTGATGATGAACAAGAAAGTAAACGTGAATTCAAAATGTGGCACTATGGTCGAATACAAAATTTGTTTCCATGGCTCATGGACGATCAGCGCTGTTATTGGATAGGCTAACAATGCCAAGGCCAACCACTTCAAGAATTTTGCATATACTTTATAGTTGATAAATACCTCCAACAAGACGATTGCCACAGCGGTAATGACAGCGAGTAATGCAAAAGGAATATTGATGACCAACTGCCCTGCCGCCGCAACAGCGCCAATATCCGCGCCGATGTTGATAGTGTTGGCCATCACCACCAGAAAGACCACGCCGATCAAAATATTTCGCGTGTAATGTTTTTTTATCACTCCGGCCAAACCTTTGCCTGTGACCAGTCCAATACGCGCACAGGCTTCTTGCACTGCCAGCAATAGTGGGATCTGATACAGACTGGTCCACAACTGACCAAAGCCAAACTGCGCTCCGGTTTGCGAATAGGTGGCAATGCCCGAAGGATCATCATCAGCAGCTCCAGTGATCAGACCCGGTCCTAATAACTTCAGAAATCCTCTGACGCCAAGAGGTTTCTTTTTTGAACCTGACAGTTCGTCCTTTTCGCTCATTATGGTTTCAGTATATCACGAGGCAATAAAAAACCGCCCATTGCAAATAATTGCTCTAAAAATAAAAAATAGTAAAGACAACATAATGAGAGCAATTACAAGAATAGGCACGATGATGATTAATGTTGTGCCGTATTGATAACAATAAATGGCGGCAATGATCACTATGACTATCGATAAAACATAGTCGATAATAACCTTTGCCATTACTGATTCTCTTGGAGTAAATTGTAAAACTTTCTGTTCTGGTTCAAGACCTGAAAGGAAAAATTCTATCATGCTAACAATTAGTATTTCAAATACCGTACACCTATTTTCATAAAATATCAATGATCAGACAAATTCAAAAAGTTTGTCCTGAAAATCTTCTATCACACCCCTGTCATTGAGTTTGATGTGCTCTTTTTTATACAACTGCAATCGTTTTTCTCGATGGCTGTCATCCATCCAGACTCGCCCATTGGCATAGACGACGCGATGAAATGGTATGTCTTTTTGTCCCTCTATATATGCCTTGCCGAGAATGTTGGTCACACTTTGTGATGCCATCGCTCCCCCACCTGCAGCGATTGCGATTCGTCCATATGTTGTAACCCTGCCCAACGGTATCATGAGTGCCAGCTGCACCACTCGTTCGCTAAATGTCATGTAAAGAGTATACCGTATTTGACATTATGATGAGATGGAGTAGGTTGTAAGAAAAAAGCACCATGAACACTGACAACTACAAGTACTTGATTATCTTTCCTATCCCGTCACGCGAAAGCAAACTGCTTTGTGACATGATGGATAAAATCGCTCGACTGACAAAACCGAGCCCACCGTATATCTCTCCACCATATGAAAGACTTTCTCCATATGTCACCTTTCATAGACCGATAAGCGGTATCAATGAAGACGTTCTTAAAAATATTTTGCAAAGCGCGATATTACAGATAAAAGTAACACGCATACGACTCAACGGTCTAGATTGTTTTGGTAAGCAATACATTGTTGCACCGGTACAGGCTACAGCAAGTGTGGCTCATCTATGGATTGCATTGTTACAACTATTGCAACGTATTCCCGAATACAAGCATGAAAAATTTGATCATGACAATACCCTACATGTCACTATGGCGGAAAAGATATTCACTGTCTTTGATAAGATATGGCCGAAAGTCAGAAGATTCAAATTTGATGCGATGGATATCATTTTTGATAAAATGGAGTTATGGCGTAAATCAGTTACTGGCGGTAGTTGGGAAAAAGTTGAAACATTTTGTCTTCCGAGGTAGTAGCGAGTACGGAGGCGATTGCTATGCAATCGCCTTTTTCTTTTCTATTACCGATTCTGTGGTATACTCGTTTTCATGGCAAAACGAGACAAAACATTGGGCATTCACCCAAAATCAAATCATTCCCACAAGACCAAGAAGCGTCTTGAGATCAAAAAAGAGATGCTTGCAGCACGAGCTCCAAAGAAACCAGCTGCTAAGAAAGCAAAATAATCAGAAACAAAAGAGACTCACCACTGGTGAGCCTCTTTTGTGGTGATTTGACTAAGCTGCTAGCTGGTTGGTACGATATTAGAACTGTTTTGTTGACAAATACTGTTTAAAAAGTAGTATGAGGAAAACTTAAAAAATGGAAGCACAACCATATACCGATGACACTGTTCTTCTGTGGGGACCCCACAAGTTCACAAGAGTATCTCGAATTCCTGTTGATTATTTGCTTTCACTTAACAAAGGCAATACTCATGACAAACCCTTGCTTGCATATATTCAAGCCAATAAGGAAAAACTTGACGCAATAGCTCGCGGAGAAACCCCCGCACCACAAGCTAGCAAGGCTTGTGATAAAAAGTTATTTATAACCCAAGAAGAAGCAAAAAAAGAACTCAAAAGAATAAGAAAATTGCATCAAAAGAAAACTAAACCTAAACGAGAGTACGAATGTCCAAAATGCGGCGGATGGCACCTTACCTCACTATCATTGGATGAATGGGAAAGAAAATTAAGATCCTTTAAATGAGGATCTTTTTTATTTGCTGACAGTTTGGGTCGACACTGGAATCATTAGGTAAATTGACAAAATAATTATTTAGTGTATTGTGAATAAAACTTAAAAAGAAAAAAATGATAAAAGACATCTCTTTTCTGAATTCAGGAGAATATCAGAAACTTATAAATTTAGTTCAACTTATTGATAGAAATATTGATAAGCATAATCAGAAGATTAAGGAACTTCAGAATCAGAAAATTGATAACTTAAATAAGTTAAGATTTAAGATTATTACAAATTTTTTCTGTTCTATTGAAAGCGATGATGTAAAAAACTTCCTTGCGCTTCCTGTACAGATAATAAAAGACGCTAATTTTTCCCCAAACGGAACTCTCTTAGAAACTCTAACAGAATTGCAGATTGGTGAAAAAGAAATAAGCTTCGGCGAAATTTTTGCTAGAATCAAGCATGGCGCGCACATGTTTATCAAACTAGATGACATACAGAAGATTGGTTTGATACCAACTGAAATTGGGCTCCAGCAGATTTTAAACGAAATTCTTTTATTGTCAGATCAAAACATAGTGATTTCTTTTAGTAAAGATAATTTCTATGAAGAACAATTTATTCTACTAAAAGGCATAAATTACTTCAAAACAGAAATTGTTATCGCTTAAGGCATTTCTAAAGACCCTGATATACAGGGTCTTTTTTATTTGCTGTCGGGCTTGGACTCGAACCAAAATAAACGGTACCAAAAACCGTTGTCCTACCATTAGACGACCCGACAATATAGTGTTTTAAAGTAACTGTGAGATTTTATACTAAAACCCTCTTTTTTCAAAGGGTGAGGAATCTTTTATTTTACAGCATTTTCAACGCCAGTCATTTCAATAAATGCCAGCTCAAGTGGCAGTGTTGGAATCGATGCATAAGCAATGCGCTCGATGGCAGTGATCAGCGCGACGATGCCGCGAGAAGAAATGGCTTCGGTACTTTCCACCGCTCCTTTTTTGATGACTTCAGTGTAGTGTTCAGAATGATCGGCTTCGATTTCTTCGCGACTGGTTGGTGAATAGCGATACTTCAATGACAAACGCATTGTGTCGAGCAAGAGCTGTGCCAAGAGCATCATGTCAGTGTGATGTTCTTCTGCTCGAGCGAGTGTTTGATAGAGTGCGTCGATATCACGCGCAATGAGCGCACTGTAGAGTTCATGAATGACTGTCAGTGATGGCGCGCCGGTCACAGACTCGGTGATTTCGCGCGTGATGACGCGACCTTTGGTGGCTGAAAATACTTTTTGCAAAATACTGAGCGTGTCGCGAAATGATCCGTCTCCCAGAAATGCCACCAGTGCCGCACTGTCAGCATCGATGACAATCTTTTCTTCTGCGGCAATGCGCTCTACTTCTTTCACCAACGTTCGTTCTGTTGGTTTGCGAAATGAAAATACCTGGCAGCGAGAAAGTATTGTGTCAGGAACTTTATCGAGTTCGGTGGTTGCGAGGATAAAAATACAATGAGCCGGTGGTTCTTCAAGAGTCTTCAGTAGTGCATTGAATGCATCGCGAGATAGCATGTGTACTTCATCAATAATATAAATTTTGAACTGCGAAGAAAATGGCAAGACGCGGACCGCTTCACGAAGCGCTCGTATGTCATCAATACCTCTGTTGGATGCGGCATCGATTTCTGAAATATCTTCCGGATTGGTACCGAGCGCTTTGGCAAAAATGCGCGCCACAGAAGTCTTGCCGGTACCGCGACTGCCGGTGAACAAATAGGCATGCGAGAAATTACCGCTTTCAATGGATTGAGCCAGCACAGAAACGATGTGCTCCTGCCCTACTACTTCATCCCAATTGCTTGGGCGATATTTACGATACAGTACTTGGTCATGCATGATGCTATTGTATCAGAAATTTCTGTAAAAAATCCTTGACTATCTTTTCGACTTCAGCGGCATTGGTGGCATGTTCCATCAGCTCAAGACGAAGTTCTTTGGCTCCAGGAAATCCTGTGCAATATGCTTTGTAATGTTTTTTCATGATCGAAAAACTCTTGATGTCACCGAGCAGCTCTTCAAAGAGTTTGGTGTGTTCCACCATGACAGTTAAACGTTCAGTTGTAGTGATAGGAATGGTTGCAGACTGCGGGGCTGAGCGTTTGGTTTCAAATAACTGAGAAAGGAAACCAAACGTTCGTACTAGCTTCGAGCGCTTCTGTGGCAGTGTAGCAATGATCGCTCGTCGCTCATCAAAAAACCATGGGTTGCCAAACAATGCGCGCCCGACCATCACACCATCCACACCCGATTGTGCTGCTTTCATTTTACCGTCTGCCAAGCTGGTCACATCACCATTGCCGATGACCACTGTTTGCGGTGCAATCTTGTCACGCAATGCTACCACTTCTTTCAAGTACTCCCAGCGTGCCGGTACTTTTGAAAGTTCCTTGCGTGTGCGCGCATGCACAGTCAGTGCCGCGATATCTTGTTGCAATAACAACGATACCCAGTCTTTGATCTCGATATGGTTGTATCCGACACGCGTTTTCACTGACACTGGTATTGTCCCCGCGCCACGTTTGGTGGCAGCAATCACTGACACTGCAGTCTCCGGTGTGGTGATCATTTTTGCGCCGGCACCTTGTTTTTCAATGGTCTTGTCAGGGCAACCCATATTGATATCAATGCCGTCAAAACCCAACTCGGCACACAGTCGTGCTGCTTGTTCCATTTTTTCTGGATCGGATGAAAAAAGTTGCGCCACAATCGGACGTTCCATTTCAGAAAATACTAAATCACGTTCAAGCACTTTTCTACCACCGCTCATCAAACCGTTGGCTGAAACAAATTCTGTCCACATCACATCGGGCTTGCCGTGATGCGCGATCAATCTGCGAAATGCAGCATCGGTCACATCTGCCATTGGTGCCACCGCAAAAAATGGCACTCCCGTTGCATCTTTTTTATTTTTTAACGCTTGCCAAAAATTCATACTATGAAACTGCTATTGAAATTTATACACCACTCTGTTTGAAAAACGCAGGTCAATGTATTGTAAAATTTTTGTCGAATCATGAAATTTGCTTGCCAACGGTTCAGTGCGCAAACCGGTGAACAATGCATTGAGTGACTCGTTCATATCAGTCGTGGGATCAAACATCAATGTTGCTTGCTGTCCGCCATGATTGAAATAAATATCAAGCTCATGATCACTGAGAAAATGAAATTCTGTCGGAATGATTTGCAATGCAGGCAGCTTGGTGAGAAATGTGCTGATGACAGTATTCTGATCCACCGTCAGCGCACGAAACGGCAAAGCAGTCATTGAACCGATAAAAATCTTCGGGTATGCGCTACCGGAAAAATATGGAGCAGGTGCAAACACTATGCCGTTCTGATCCATGAAGTAGCAAGTGGTGGCATCGGCGCACCATAGATAAATTCCTTGATATTCAGTCACCACAATAGAGAGAGTCGAGAAGTTTTTGCGGTTCACTCTCACTGTTTGCAAGCGCGGAAACGCCGCTTTTATTTCATTTTCCAATCGATGCTGCGGGATCAAAAAAATACTTGTTCGCGGCAAAAGAAAAAACTTTTTACCGACAAGTTGATTGTTGATGAATTCTGTCATGTCTCCAGGGTCTACTACATTGGCACCGACGACTTCAATATTTTTCACTTGCAGTCGCGGTATGCGGATCACAAAGACAACTCCGACCAACAGAGCTGCAACGGCAAAAATCCACACGATCAACTTCCAATTAATTCGAATGGATTTTTCTGTCGGCTTTTCATCAGTTTTTAACACTGCCTTGTGATAGGTCCGTTCATACATACTACTTGCCGATGTATTGTTGATTGTTCATATAAGGACGAAGTACTTCCGGAATACGAATAGTACCGTCAGCTTCTTGAAAATTTTCAACCAGTGACACCAGGATACGAGGAGTTGGAATGGCAGTGCAGTTTAGTGAGTGCACATAGCGGAGTTTGCCATCAGCGTTTTTGTATCTGATGCCGAGACGTCGTGTTTGAAAATCATGGAAATATGATGCGGAAGAAATTTCTCGATACTGTTCTTCTTTTGGCACCCAGAGCTCGATGTCATACATTTTCACTTTACCCAGACCCATGTCCCCCGTTGAAGCATTGAGGGTATGATATGGAATACCGAATGATTCGATAAACTGCTCAGTGCTTTCATTCATACTCTCATGCCACTTCACACTTTCTTCGTGCGATGCTTCGCACAAGACTACTTGTTCAAGTTTATAAAATTCATGCACACGAATCAGACCCTTCACGTCCTTGTTATAACTTCCCGCTTCAAGACGATAGCACGGAGAGAAGCCGAGCATTTTGATTGGCAGTTGTTCTTTTGCAATAACTTCATCCATGTACATGCCCATCAGCCCCACTTCAGATGTTCCTACCAGATAAGTACCGTCTTGGTTTTGATAAATATCCGCTTCACCTTGTGGAATAAATCCGCAACCCATCAACGGTTCACGCTTGGTGATCATTGGCGGCATGACCGGATTGAATCCGCGCTTACCCCAGAAGTCCATGGCATAGTTCCAAATCGCAAAACAAAGTCGCACTGCATCACCTTTCAGATAGTATCCGCGAAAGCCGTGCACTTTCACTCCGCGTTCAAAATCGGCGATATCGAGCTTCAACATAATTTCAATATGATCTTTTGGTTCAAAATCAAATACCGGTTTTTCACCCCATGTTTTTTGCACCACGCTAAATGTTTCGTCCGGACCAACCGGCGCAGACATGTCAGGGATGTTGGGTACTTGCAGCATTAGTCCTTGCCATTCTTTCATGGTGACACGCACGGCTTCCTCAGCTTCTTGTACTTTTTCTTTGAGTGGTTTCAAGTTTTCGATCAGTGACGCGCGTTCAACAGCATCCGATGTCTGGGGGATTTTATCTGACAAATTATTTTGCTCCGTGCGAAGTGCCTCAAAATTTGTCAATGCTTCGCGGCGCTTTTCTTCAACTGCTAACAGATGATCAACATCAAGTGACACGTTCTTTTTCTGCACCGCTTCCTTGATAATGTCAGGGTTTTCCTTAATAAATTTAATATCGAGCATAGTAGCTCTACTATAGCGTATTTTAAAGATTTTTTAAAGATTTTTGATGTTTTATTAACTTGATGATGTTGCAACCTTATGATATATTATTTTTGGATGTTTGGAGGGATCTTTTTCCCTCTCACGGCACTAAGCTGTAACCAAACATCTAACAAACAATCCCTTTGCGGGATTTTTTGTTTTTTAATCTTCCTCTAGTGTTCCATTATGTAATATTCTGGTCATGGTATTTTTATTCATACCCCAAGAAGGGATAATACTCCAAAATATTTTTTGATTATTTCCAATTTGTTTTATAACTACTTTTATTCTATTTCGACCTATGACTGCAATAAATTCATAGTAAGTTACAATTTTTAGAATTCGTTCCCATCGGTTATTAACTTTAATATATTCAAATCTTTTAGTTTCTAATATGCCTTGCAATGTATGAGACGCTTTAATGACTTCAGGTATTAAATATAAAAGTTTAAATCGCATAGATTGATCTTGTTCCGAACGAGCTTTTCTATGTTGTTTGAATTTAAGATGTTCCAGACCAAACGAATTAAAAATAACTTTTTCTTTTAAATAAGGACAATATACTTCACCGAATGTTTTATATGTTTGCTCTGCTTTTAATTTTATCGTTTCAAAATCTTCTATTTGTTTCATCAAAACAGTATAGAAAACCGAGTATCAATTTTAATATAAGAAATTCTCAATTTTTCTTATATTTTTCTTTGGTTTTTCTTGATACTCAATATGCAATACTTTTTGCATGGAACAATTTCCCATTCAAACAATCAACATCGAGCAACATTTTCCGCAGTTGAAAGAAATTCCGCAACCGCCCAAAACTTTGTACATGCGCGGCAGTCTTGATCGGGTCATTGGCACGACACTGATCACGATCGTGGGGTCGCGAAAATTTTCAAGCTATGGAAAATACGCCTGCGAAATGTTGATCAAAGGTTTGGCTGACTATCCCGTAACCATAGTGTCGGGGTTGGCATTTGGCATCGATGCCATCGCGCATCAGGCAGCGCTTGATGTCGGACTGCCAACGATTGCATTTCCCGGCTCGGGATTGAATTGGGATATCGTGTATCCGCAAAAACATGTGAAATTAGCAGAACGAATTTTGAGAGAAGGTGGCGCACTGCTCAGTGAATTCGATCACGACACAATCGGCGCGCCTTGGACATTTCCGCAACGCAATCGTTTGGAGGCAGGAATTGCTTCGATGACGATCGTCATCGAAGCCCAGGAAAAATCCGGCACACTCATCACCAGCCGCCTGGCCACTGAATACAACAAGACAGTCGGCGCAGTTCCCGGCCCCATCAATTCACGCACCTCTGTCGGTGCAAACTGGCTTTTGAAACTTGGCGCCGTACCCATCACTGAACCGGCGGATATATTAAAAGAGCTTGGCTTTATTGAGCCGGGACAGCCATCTTTTTCATGGTCTTCTTCGCCCTCCATACTATTAAATGACACAGAGGATCGCATCCTGGCTTTCATCGTGACACCGCAATCCAAAGAGACAATTATCCACAATCTCGAACTTGATGCTATTACCGCATCAATTGCCTTTTCTACACTGGAAATCAAAGGTGTTATTAGAGAAACCTACGGACTGATCGAACGTATTATATAGTATGCTATTTGCTAAAATATTTTTGGCATGGTACTACTGCAGACACAAATATGAAATTATTAATTGTTGAATCACCATCAAAAGCAAAAACGATCGAGAAATATCTTGATGGCGCATATACCGTGCGCGCATCTGTCGGACACGTTCGCGACTTGCCAAAGTCAAACAAAAAAGCCATCGACATCGAAGGCGGTTTTATTCCGCATTATGAAATTAGTAAAGGCAAAGAAAAAATAGTACATGAACTGCAAGCACTGGCCGAGAAAGCTAAAGAAATTGTTTTGGCACCCGACCCGGACCGCGAAGGAGAAGCGATCGCATGGCACATCCATGAGTTGCTGCGCGAAGACAAAAAAGTCAAAGCACCGATCACTCGCGTGACCTTCAATGAAATTACCAAAGAAGCCGTGACAGAAGCATTGAACCATCCTCGAGACATCGACACTGATTTGCGTCAAGCGCAAGAAGCTCGCCGTGTGTTGGATCGTCTTGTTGGCTATGACCTGTCAGGCATTATTTGGCAAAAAGTGCGCTATGGTCTTTCAGCTGGTCGCGTTCAGTCACCAGCACTTCGTATTATTGTCGAACGCGAACGTGAAATCCGCGCATTTGTTCCAGAAGACTATTGGGTGCTGCAAGCAAACGTTGAAACTAAATCTAAAGCAAAATTATTACTGACATGTGTGGAAGAACCGCGCGATCGCAAAGAAGTAGATCGTATCCTTAGCATTGCCAACAAAGAAGACTGGCTTGTAAAAGATATCAAAGAAACAGAACAAAAACGCTCTCCTAAAGCACCGTTTACGACATCAACATTGCAACAAGCTGCCAGTTCACGCTTGTCATTCTCCCCTGCTCGCACCATGCAAGTAGCACAAAAGCTCTACGAAGCCGGCCATATCACCTACATGCGTACTGACTCAACAACGCTTTCTGATATTGCTGTTGCTGGTATTAGCGCAATGGTGATAAAAAAGTTTGGCAAAGAATTTTTGGAAACTCGAGCATATAAAACCAAAGCAAAGAATGCTCAGGAAGCCCATGAAGCTATCCGTCCGACTCATTTTGAAAAAGAATCACTCGGCATGACCGAAGAACAAAAGAAATTGTATCGTTTAATTTGGGAACGAACAGTTGCTTCACAAATGGCTGATGCCAAAGTCTTGAAAACACGTGTGGTGGGAAATGTCACAACTGATACTATTCCGGACTTCACCGTTGTGGGTAGCCAGGTACTATTCCTCGGTTGGCTGACAGTCGATGAGGCAGCCCGTGGCGAAGACGTAGAGCTTCCTGTTATCAAAAAAGGTGAACCGCTCACGCTTCTTTCTTTCGAAGATATTGCCAAGCAAACTGAACCGCCAAATCGCTACTCAGAGGCAGGTCTGGTGAAAGAACTTGAAGCTCGCGGCATTGGACGTCCTTCTACATACGCATCCATTATGAAAACGATTGAAGATCGTGGCTATGTCGAAAAGATCGGCCGTTCATTGAAGCCGACTGATACTGGTGAGGTGGTTTCAAGTTTCTTGGAGCAAAATTTTATGCAATACATCAGCGACACATTCACCGCCAGTATGGAAGACAAACTTGATGAAGTTGCCAATGGCGAATTGAAATACAAAAAATTGTTGTCAGAGTTCTACACGCCATTCTTGAAAGAAGTGAAAGAAAAACAAAAGCTCGACAAGGCCACGACATTGGAAAAGGCTGACGACAAGTATCGCTGTCCAAAATGTGGCAGTACCATGATTGTAAAATTGGGTCGTGGAGGAAAGTTTCTATCATGCGATCGTTATCCTGATTGCGACGGCGCATTGACCATCGACGGTTTGGAAATTAAAAAAGATGAACCTATTGGCATTGATCCAGAAAGCGGGCTTTCAATATTCACCATGATCGGCCGTTTTGGTCCGTATGTACAGCTTGGCGAAATGCCTCCAAAAGTGAAAGGAAAGAAACAAGTCAAGCCTCGCATGGCAAGCATTCCCAAAGAAGTTGATCCAACGACTGTCACGGTAGAAATGGCTACAAAATACCTATCAGTTCCCCGCACGCTTGGTGTGGATGAAAAAACCGGTGCAGATATCACTGCCAACAATGGCCGCTTCGGCCCCTATGTTGCCTGTGACGGAAACTTTCGTTCGATCAAACCACCGCTCAATGTTTATGATATTACCCTCGAGCAAGCCAAAGAATTGCTGGCACAAGAAAAGAAACCGAGAGGCTTTCAGAAGAAGACAAAATAAAAAGTAGTGCTATAGTTAGTGAATGGAAATTGATTCATTATTCGCTCTGATCAAATATCCTCTTACTGCCGAGGAACATCAACTGATACAGAGAGCCTACGACTTCGCCAAGTCAAAACATGAGAGACAGAAACGCAATAGTGGCGAGCCGTATTTTGTACATGTATTTGCCGTGGGGAAAAACTGCGCGGAGCTTGGTATGGATGTTGAAACGATTATCGGCGGATTACTCCATGACACACTCGAGGACACTGATGCTACTGAGGAAGAAATTCGAGAATTGTTCGGTGAGAATATTTTATTTTTGGTCAAAGGCGTTACCAAACTTGGAAAACTAAAATATCGCGGACAGGAGCGTCATGTTGAAAGTATGCGCAAATTTTTCGTGGCCATGGCAGAAGATTTGCGTGTCTTGATCATCAAACTGGCAGATCGCTTGCACAATATTCAAACGCTTGAACATGTTCGTCCTGACAAGCAAGTACGCATCGCTGTTGAAACAATTGCTGTACACGCTGCATTGGCCGGACGTCTCGGTATGGGTAAGCTCAAAGGTTTACTTGAAGACGGAGCCTTTCCTTTCGCCTATCCAAAAGAATACGCCCAGACCAAAGTATTATTTGATCATCGTATGCCTGAAGCCCAAAAAACGCTTCAAGCAGCGGAAGCTACCTTAGAGAAAACTCTCGTGGATTTTTCAATCAAAAACCATTCCATGGATTCTCGGGTAAAGCATTTATTTAGTCTACATCGAAAATTGTTAAAATATCAAATGGATATTGAGCGCGTTTACGATATCGTGGCATTGCGTGTTCAGGTAGATACTGTTGCTGACTGTTATCAAGTACTTGGTTTGGTGCATATGGTATGGAAACCTATTCCTGGGCGAATCAAAGACTATATCGCATTGCCAAAACCAAACGGATATCAATCACTTCATACTACAGTTGTAACAGAGCATGGCATTATCGAAATACAAATTCGTACCTATGCTATGAACCAAGAAGCCGACATGGGTGTAGCTTCACACTTTTTATACAAGGAAAATAAATTCACAGAAGGATACAACAGCGGAGCAGTGCCCGCCAACAAAAAATTGGACTGGTTGGATGAGCTTCGCGAGTTGCAAGGAGTGGTAAGCAAACCAAGCCGTTTTCTTGAACAACTCAATCATGATCTATTTAAAAATCGCATCTTCGTTTTCACGCCAAAAGGTGATGTTATAGATCTCCCAGAAGATGCTAGTCCGATTGATTTCTCATATGCTATTCACTCAAGAATTGGTGAGACTACCAGCTCTGCTCGCATAAACGGCAAAATGGTTCCGCTCGGTGCCAAATTGCAAAATGGTGACATCGTGGAAATCATCACGAGTAAAAATTCCAAGCCTTCCAACAAGTGGCTGGACTACGCCAAGACCACCATGGCTCGCCGCAAGATCCGTGCCTATGTCACCGAACACGGCGGCCTTCTGCAAAAATTCTTGGTGAAGGAATAACCACGTCTGACATGGTTATTTACAATGAAAAGTTTTTGAGGTTGTAGAGATCATCCACTTCTTCTTCGCTCTGTTTTGTTTCTTCAACGTTACGATCGTCGAGTGAATCAATCATTTCTTTTTCCGCTTCGCGAGAATCTTCAAATACCGCTTCTGAAATCTGAACAACAGGATTTTCTTTTGTTTTATTTAACACTGTCAAAATAAGATCAAGATCATCATTCGAGAAATAGTCGATGGTGATTTTTCCTCCTGCTTCTTTTGGTTCGATATGGACACGGGTGCCAAGGCTTTCTTGGAGCTGCTGTTCAATCTGCATCAGTTCTGCATTTGGTATCAATGAATGTTTGCGAACTTTGTCGACAGCGATGCGGCGAGCGATGCGCTCCGCTTCACGGACAGTGATCTTACGAAATTGAATTTCCTTGAATAGGGTTGCTTGTTCTTCTGGACGACTGGAGAGCATCAACAACGGACGAGTGTGACCTTCATTAATTTTTCTCACAGACAAGGCATCAAGAATTTCTTGTGGTAATGCCAACAAGCGAATAGTGTTGGAAACGTATTCGCGACTCTTGCCTACTTTCTGACCAATTTGAGTGTGACTAAATTTAAATTCATCAACCAGACGTGCAAATGCCCGAGCCCGCTCTACCGAATTCAAATCTTCACGTTGCAAGTTTTCGATGATGGCAAGCTCGAGCTTCATCATTGAATCATCGCCGACACGAATGATGGCTGGCACTTCATTCAGTCCTGCCAGTCTGGAAGCGCGCAAGCGACGCTCTCCGGCGATCAATTCGTATTCGGTGATCAATCCTCCCTCAGGAGTCTCTCGCTCAACGCGTGACACCACCAGCGGCTGCAAGATACCGTACTGACGAATCGAATCTGCCAGATCTTTCAACGGACCTGGTTCAAATTCACGACGAGGCTGATATGGGTTGGGAACAATTTTATCGAGTTCGATAAAGAAAATTGAGTTGCTATACAAGTTGGACATGGGAATAGTGTATCATATTCATTTGTGCCGAAGAGAGGACTCGAACCTCCACACCCTTGCGAGTAATCGATTTTGAGTCGATCGCGTCTACCATTCCGCCACATCGGCATGTGTGCCTCTATCATTACATTTTTCTGACTTTTTTTCAAATCAGCACGACCCTTTTCATTTATATGCTAAAATCGCCTTATGGAACATTCTAGAAAAAAAATCATCGTCATCTGTGGCCCTACTGCAACAGGAAAAAGTGATTATGCAGTGCGTATAGCAAAGGAACTTGCAAAAACCGGTATTGGGTCAGAGATTATTTCTGCCGACTCGCGCCAAGTTTATAAAGGTCTCGATATTGGCAGCGGCAAAATTACAGAAAAAGAAATGCAGAGTATCCCCCATCACTTGCTCGATGTTGCCAACCCTAAGCGAATATTTTCTGTCGCTCAATATAAAAAATTGGCAGACAAAGCTATCAAGGATATCGTGAAGAGAAATAATGTGCCAATCATTGTTGGTGGTACAGGATTTTATATTGATACTGTGGTCTTTGATCAGCAATTACCAAAAGTTCCGCCTAACAAGCTGTTGCGAAAAGCATTAGAAAAACTTTCACTTGATGCCTTGCGTGAAAAATTGCAAGAACTCGATATTGATCGCTATCAATCCATCGACATTCATAACCGTGTCAGAATGATCCGTGCCATTGAAATCGCCGCAGCACTTGGCAAAGTGCCAAACATTATAAAAAGTATGAATGATCAGACTGTTCCTCGAACATCAAAATATGCCGTTGAATGGATGTATCTCGATTTGCCTGATGATGTCTTAAAAGAAAAAATTCGTGATCGCCTGTTCAAGCGCATGAAGCAAGGCATGATCCAAGAAGTCGCTACCCTTCACGGTGAAGGTTTGTCGTGGAAACGCCTGGAAGCACTCGGTCTAGAATATCGCTTCGTGGCACTCTATCTGCAAGACAAACTTTCCAAAGAAGAGATGTTGACCCAACTCGAGTCTGCCATTTGGCAGTATGTCAAAAGGCAGCGCACGTGGTTTAAAAAGTATGCAAAATAAAAAATATTGTATACTTATCATATGAACAGCAAACAAGTCATTATGACCGCAACCATTATCGGAACTACTGCGGGAAGTTGTGTCCCTTTGTTATGGAATGCCAGTTTTCTTTCATTATGGTCAATTTTCTTCACCGCCATTGGCGGATTTGTTGGTATCTATATCGGGTACAAAATGACCGTGTAATTATTTGGCGGGCCCACAAGGACTCGAACCTTGAACTGCGGTTTTGGAGACCGATGTTTTACCATTGAAACTATAAGCCCATATTATTTGATTGTGTGCAAACTATAACAAAAAAAGTGGCTGTGAGCCACTTTTTTTTATTTCTTTGATTCCTTGAATGTAATTACTTTGCGAAGCTTCTTACTGTACTTCTTGAATTCAAGCTTAATAGCGGCAAGCTTTTTCTTATTTTTGCTTGTCCAGTATGTTTCGCCAGATTCTTTGTTTACCAATTTTACGAGGTTATTTTGAGCCATAGTGGCAAAACTATACCATAGGCAGCACTTCTGAGCAAATTCTCCATGCATTGACTTTTATATAGTTTAGTGCTATAATAAAGAAAAATTTACAACCGATGGGACATCAAAAACCTTCAGAGTATAGAAGCTCTGCAACCGCACTAATCATGAAGAGTGGAAATTTCTTTGTGAATTATCATGGCTTTTGTTTATTCGTAAACAAACGCTTTATCTATCTTGCTTGGGTTAAAACCAAAGAGTATGGATTGCTTCCTCCGACACAGGAGTACGGCCGTTTACGTCAGTGCTGTGATCAATTCACGCTGACAAAAGAACAAGAAGCTAAAGTGTGGCCAATTGTTCAACAATTAGTTAAAAGTCCATATTATGGATTAACACGACTGGAAACAATTACCGCGCAAATTGGCAAAAGAAAAAGAGATGCTGATAAGCCTAAGAAAAACATGGTGGTGGTTAAAAAACAAAAAACTCGCAAGCAATTTGTTTGCCATAGTTTTAGTGAAATAAAACTCCATGCAACAGGTTAAAACCCAAGCTCCTGATACTGTTTTAAAATAGTATCAGGAGCTTTTTTATTTGGTCTTTATGTAGAAAATATGGTACAAGAAAGGGATGAGTACTTCTCCTAAGAAAGAAAAGATTGAGATAAAACAAACATGGCTTGAGACACATGCGGAAATCGCAACAAAATGGTTGGGCTCTACTTCATCACTTATTTTTCATACATGTCTTTTCATTTTGGCAGCTATACTTCCTTTCTTGGGCGTGCGATTTGATTTGGTATTACTGGTGCTGACCACAGCCGTATCACTTGAAGCAATTTACATGAATATTTTTATTCAGATGGCGGTGAACAAAAATACTGTCGACATTGAAGAAATTCAAGAGGACGTTGATGAGATTCAGGAGGATATTGAAGAGATTGGTGAAGATGTCGATGAGATTCAAAAGGATGTGGATGAGATTCAAGAAGACGTCGAAGAGATTGAAAAAGATGTCGATGCCATCCAGAAAGACGTGGACGAGATCCAGGAGGACATCGAGGAAGACCACGAGGAAACTACTCAGCAGGAAAAGGAGGTCGAAGCCCTAGCTGGCATCCAAACCATCCTCACCAAGCTACATCAGGAAATCGAGCAATTGAAGAAGAAATAAAATAACCCCTTTCCATTTAATTAAAAATGTAAGGGGTTATATTTCTTAGAGTGCGTGTATCAACGCGATCAGCCAAATTGTTTGGGCAATGCACGATACCGTAAAATGCTTATCAGACCATTTGAACGATTCACGAATGAACGCTCTAAACAAAAGCTGAACTACGAATACTACCTGCATAGTAATGATTAGTGGCATTGAAGTCGGGACATCTTTCACAAAAGGAGAGATGAGAGTTCCGACAAAAATTAACAAAAAAAATATTATACCTGGGATAACTGATAGGCTTTTTAATATTAAGCCTGCAGTATTAGAAGTTTTTTTATCATCCGACTTAGACTGGAAGGAATGACTATTAACGGTAGTTTCCATAGAATTAAGTTTTGAGTTTGATTTGACAACTGGACTATTTGATTACATTATATCAAACTTTCACTCAAAAGTCAATAGCAAAATAGCCTTTTAATAAAGGCTAGATTTTGAATTCAATGACATCGCCATCTTTCACGATGTATTCCTTCCCTTCTGTACGCACCAGTCCTTTTGAACGAGCAACTCCGTACGAGCCGCTATCAAGTAGATCTTTCCAATAAACCACTTCGGCACGAATAAACTTATCTTTGAAATCAGTGTGGATGGCAGTGCCGGCAATCGGTGCGGTAGAGTGTTTGTTGATCGTCCATGCGCGAGTTTCGTCTTCACCTGTAGTGAAAAATGTTTCGAGTCCGAGCAATTCGTATGCTTTGGTAATAAGAGAATTGATACCATCATCTGTCTCTTGCCCTGAGCTTGTCGAAGGGTCGGCCATGGCAGCGCGCATTTCTTCTTTTTCTACACCTTCAAAATCTTTCAAGTCATCTTCGATTTTGGCATCAAGCACGACATATTGCGCACCACTGTCGCTAATTGTCGTGAGTAATTCATTAAATTTCACTGGATCAGTTTCATCTAAGTTGCTTGCGCCACTGCGTTTATTCAATCCATATAAAAACTTTTTACTTGTCAGCAAGTTCAATTGTTTAACGATTTTTATTTCTTCTTCAACCAAGTCTACAGTATTGGCCAACTTCCCTGCTTCAAGAGCAACTTCAATGCGAGCAAGAGCAGCGTCTTCTACCACAGCAACCTTATCACCCCGCTTCACATCTTTCTGAAGATTGTTTCGTCGCTTGGTAACCGTTTCAAAGTCTGCCAATATCAATTCAAGATTGATAACAGCAATATCTCGCAATGGGTCAACCGTACCGTAGACATGGGCAATTTCTTTTCCTCCGCCAACTATCGGAAAAAGTCGCACCATTTCCAGAATAGCATCTGTCTCGCGAATGTTGGCCAAGAATTTATTTCCCAAACCTTCGCCTTTTGACGCGCCCTCTACCAGTCCGGCAATATCAACAAACTCTATCGCTCCCGGCAATGTCTTCATTGATTTCGAAAATTCGCTGAGCTTGTGCAAGCGCTCATCAGGCACGGCAACAATACCGACTGAAGGGTCAATTGTACAAAAAGGATAGTTCTCTGCCGGAACTCCCTTTTTCGTCAATGCATTAAATAACGTCGACTTTCCGACGTTTGGCAGTCCTACGATTCC
>DHXN01000011.1:65951-66798 GCA_002413705.1 Candidatus Nomurabacteria bacterium UBA5155 | reverse complement strand
GGATTTAAAATGTCAGATATCAATGAAGTTATTCTTGTCGGCGGACAGACTCGCATGCCAAAGATTGTAGAACAGGTGAAGGCTTTGTTTGGCAAAGAACCAAACCTGAGTATTAACCCGGACGAAGTGGTAGCGCTTGGCGCAGCTGTTCAAGCTGGTGTGTTGCAGGGCGATGTCAAAGACGTATTGCTTTTGGATGTGATTCCATTGTCACTCGGTATTGAAACTATGGGAAATGTTGCGACAAAACTGATCGAACGCAACACCACTATTCCATCATCCAAGTCACAGGTATTCTCAACGGCTTCTGACAATCAGACCTCCGTTGATATTCACATCGTGCAAGGCGAGCGTCCAATGGCGGCTGACAACAAGTCACTTGGACATTTTAATCTTGATGGTATTCCACCAGCGCCACGCGGCATGCCACAAATTGAAGTGACATTTGATGTTGACGCAAACGGTATCTTGAATGTTAAAGCGAAGGATAAAGCATCCGGCAAGGAGCAGTCTATCCGCATCGAAGCTTCATCGGGACTTACTCCAGATGATATCGAACGCATGAAAAAAGATGCAGAACTGCATGCCAAAGAAGATGAAGAAAAGAAGGCGTTGGCAGATATCAAAAATACTGCTGACATGACGATCTTCACCGCAGAAAAGGCATTGCAAGATCATGGCGCAACATTGCCGGAAGATTTAAAGACATCAGTGAATACAAAGATCGCAGAACTTCGCACTGCAAAAGACGGATCTGACAAAACAGCCATTGAAGCAAAGATTCATGAACTCTCAGCAGAAATGCAAAAGATTGGTGAGTTTATGAATAAGGCCAACGAGGCAACAG